>NZ_JARESX010000038.1:0-66722 GCF_046026435.1 Paraburkholderia sp. RL17-381-BIF-C
GCGGCGCCCGTGCCGGCGAGGATCGCCGTAGGCAAACTCCAAAACAGCGGCAGGGTAGTAAGAATCCCCATCGTCGCAAGCGTCAGCGAAGCCATCGCCAACACAGTGTTATGCGTCCACACGACAGAAAGCACCAACCCAATCGCCCCCGCAAACGCCGGCAGCGCAATATGCCACCGCCGCTCCCGCTTCCTATCCGCACTACGCGACACAAACACCATCGCCACCACAGCCCCCGCGAACGGAATCGCCGACAGCAACCCGATCATGAAAGCATCCGTCACCCCAGTCGCCTTAATAATCGTCGGCAACCAGAAGCTCACCCCATACAACCCCATCACAAACGAGAAGTACGTCAGACTGAGCATCAACACCCGCCCACTCGTGAGCACCTGCCGAATCGGCATGTCATGCTTGGTCGCTTCCTCCGCGGACACATGCCGCTCGAGCATCTCCTGCTCTTCCTTGGTCAGCCACTTCGCCTTCGAGATCCGATCGTCCAGCATGGCGAACACCATGATCCCGACGATCACCGAAGGAATCCCTTCGAGCAGAAACAGCCACTGCCAGCCATGCCAGCCGTTCATGCCGTTAAAGGTCTTCAGGATATAACCCGACACCGGCCCGCCGATCACACCCGACAACGCAATCGCCGTCATGAACCACGTCGTCATGCGACCACGCCGATGCGACGGATACCAGTACGTCAGATAAAGAATGATCCCAGGAAAGAACCCCGCTTCAGCCAGACCCAGCAGAAAGCGCATCACATAAAACATCGTCGGCGTAGTCACGAACATGGTCAGCATGGAGATCACGCCCCACGACACCATGATCCGCGCAATCCACACCCGTGCGCCGACCTTATGCAAAATCACATTGCTCGGAATCTCGAAGATGAAATAGCCGACAAAGAAAATCCCCGCGCCGAATCCGTACACCGCATCGCTCAGCCCAAGATCGCTGGTCATTTGCAGCTTGGCGAAACCGACGTTGACGCGATCCAGATACGCGACCACGTAACAGAGCATCAGAAGCGGCGCGAGCCGCCAGGTGACCTTGCGGTAGGTGGCCTCTTCGAAAGTGGAAGGTGGCGCACCCGCGCCGGGATGGTGGAGCGGATTTGCGGGACTAGCCATGGTGTCTCCTCTTTTCTTGTGGAATTGAAGTACCGCCGTCGATCGATTCTATCCGCGCTCAGTGCTTTGCATGACGAATCGATACCGGGGGAAAACACTGACTGCGGCGAGGGCGGCGCAGCGGCCGCCCTCGCTCGAATGGCCCGGCGCGGCGCTACACGCAGCGCCCGCCGTCTACTTCGAGGCACACGCCGGTGATGAACTCTGCCTCGTCCGAGGCCAGATAAAGCGCGGCGTTGGCAATATCCTGCGGCGTCGAGAAACGCCCGAGCGGAATGCCGGCGAGAAAGCGCTGGCGATTTTCCGGCGTATCTTCCACGCCCATGAATTCGGACAGCAGCGCCGTCTCGCCGATCACCGGATTCACGCAGTTCACCCGAATCCGGTCCGGACCCAGCTCGACCGCCAGCGACTTGCTCGCGATAATCACCGCGCCTTTGCTGCCGTTGTACCAGACGAGCCCAGGGCGCGGCCGCACACCCGCCGTGGACGCAATATTGATGAAGCAGCCGCCGCCTTGCTCGCGGAAATACGGCACGAATTCCTGCACGCTCCAGTAGATGCTTTTCACATTCACTGCATAGACGCGGTCGAATTCGGCTTCCGTGACTTCCATCACCGGCTTGTTGCGATGCGTGGTGCCGGCGTTGTTGACGACGATCTGGACGCTGCCGAAGTCTTCGAGCGCGGCTGCGCGCAGCGTCTGCCAGTCCTCGCGCTGGGCGACGTTGCCGGCCACCGCGATCGCCTTGCCGCCGGCCAGCGCGATTTCGCTCGCCACGCGCTCGGCGGCCGGGCCGTTCAGATCGTTGACCACCACGTTCGCGCCTTCGCGCGCGTAGGTCTTCGCAATGCCTTCACCGAAACCCGAGCCGCCACCTGTGACGATGGCTGTTTTACCTGTCAACCGCATGATGTCTCCGTTGTTCGTTGTGGATGGTGATGCCAGTGCATGCCGCGCCCGCTAACCGTGCCGGATGGCAATGGTCTTCAGCACGGTGAACCCATAGAGCGCTTCGAAGCCTTTTTCGCGTCCGTGGCCCGAATGCTTGACGCCGCCGAACGGCAATTCCACGCCGCCGCCCGCGCCATAGTTGTTGATGAACACCTGGCCGGAGCGCAGGCGGCGCGCGAGCCGCATCTGCCGTGCGCCGTCGCGCGTCCAGATACCGGCCACCAAACCGAATGGCGTGCCGTTGGCGAGGTTCAAAGCTTCGTCTTCATCGCTGAACGACATGGCGGCGAGTACCGGTCCGAACACTTCGTCGCGCGCGAGGCGGTGGCTCGCGGGCACGTCGCGCAACAGCGTGGGCGCCTGATAGAAGCCGGCTTCCGGCGCTTCGGGAATTACCTCGCCGTGCGCCGCCATGGCGATGCCGTCGTGTTGCGCATCGTTGAGGAAATCCCACACGCGCCGCTGCTGTTTCGCGCTGATCAGCGGCCCGCAGTCGAGGTCGGCCTGCGAAGGGCCGACGCGCAACGCGTGAAACGCGCTGCTCAGTCGGTCGAGCAAGGGCTCGTAAATGGCCCGGTCGATCAGCACGCGGCTACCCGCCGAGCAGGTCTGCCCGGCGTTTTGCACGATCGCCGACACCAGCACGGGCAGCGCGGCGTCGAGGTCGGCATCGGCGAAAACGATTTGCGGCGATTTGCCGCCGAGTTCCAGCGTGACCGGCACGTGATTCTCGGCGGCCATTTGCGTGACGAGCTTGCCGGTCTCCGGCGAGCCGGTGAACGAAATGTGATCGATGCCCGGATGACGCGCGAGCGCCGCGCCGGCTTCATGGCCGTAGCCGGTGACGATATTCAGCGCGCCGGCCGGCAAACCGGCCTCGGCCGCGAGTTCGGCGACGCGCAGCACGGACAGGCACGCATCTTCGGCCGGCTTGACGACGCACGCGTTGCCGGCGGCGAGCGCCGCGCCCACGCTGCGCCCGAAAATCTGCATGGGGTAATTCCACGGCACGATATGGCCGGTCACGCCGTGCGGCTCGCGAATGGTCAGCACCGTATAGCCGGTCTGGTAAGGCAGCGTTTCGCCGTGCAGCTTGTCCGCCGCGCCGGCGTAAAACTCGAAATAGCGGGCGAGGGCGGCGGAATCGCCGCGCGCCTGCTTGAGCGGCTTGCCGGTGTCGCGGGCTTCGAGTTGGGCGAGTTCCTCCTGGCGCGCGGCGACCAGCATGGAGAGCCGGTACAGAATGCGGCCGCGTTCGGCGGCGCTGGCTTGGCCCCAGAGGCCTTCGAAAGCGCGGCGCGCGGCGTGCACGGCGGCGTCGATATCCGCTGCGGTGCCGCGTGCGAGTTGGGTAAAGGGCTGGCCGTCCGAGGGATCGAGTACGGCGATCGTCTCGCCGCCTGATCCGGCGGACCATTCTCCGCCGATGAAATGCCGGGCTTCTTCCATGCAGGCTCCTTGAGGTGTCACGAGCACCGCGCGGCGGTGACGTGGTGTTCACAAACGAGAGGCACAATCGAGAGACGCCCGACGATTATCGCCCCGATGTTCCGAGGGATGCCATTAGGTGATTGGCTATAATGCCGTATTCAGCACTGTCCGGCCGCAGCGCCGCTGCTCGAGGCGAGTTTCACGTTGCATCCCGTTCGAGCAAGCGCGCCGCACGCCGTGTTCCGAATTCCATCCCGACCAGAGAGCGCTCATGAGCTTCAATAACGTCCCCGCAGGCAAAGACCTTCCGCAAGATTTCAACGTCATCATCGAAATCCCGGCGCAAAGCGATCCGGTGAAGTACGAAGCCGACAAGGAAACGGGCCTGCTCCACGTCGATCGTTTCATCAGCACGGGCATGCGCTATCCGGCTAACTACGGCTACATTCCGCAAACGCTGTCGGGCGACGGCGACCCGGTCGACGTGCTGGTGATCACGCCGTTCCCGCTGCTGGCTGGCTCCGTGGTGCGTGCCCGCGCACTCGGCATGCTGCAAATGACCGACGAATCCGGCGTGGACGCGAAGCTGGTCGCCGTCCCGCACGACAAGGTCTGCCCGATGACCGCAAGCCTGAAGTCGATCGACGACGTTCCGGCGTACCTGAAAGATCAGATCAAGCACTTCTTCGAGCAATACAAGGCGCTCGAGAAGGGCAAGTGGGTGAAGGTCGAAGGCTGGGCGGATATCGAAGCCGCGCACAAGGAAATCACCGAAGGCGCGGCGAACTACAAGAAGTAAGCTGCGTCACGTTTGGTGGACAAAAAAACCGCGCGAGCCTGCAAGGGCCGCGCGGTTTTTTCATTTGCAAGTCGAAGCGGGAGGCCGGCGCGTTACATAGTCTTCAGAAGGGAGCATAGACGTAGCGCATCGATTGGATGAACCGAATGCATTTTTATAATTAGGGGTAAACCCTTATCATGGGGCAGCCGATGCGCTCACGTTGTTTCGCCGGCCTTTCTCAATGCGCTGATGCGGCGCCAATCCCTGTTCTTCTGAGCCCACCGTCCGGATGCTGAATCGCAAGTCCAACCCGTCGTCGTCTTCGCTGCGCTGGTCGAACTGGCTGTATGCCGTCGCGAGCGCGATCTATCGCAAGCGGCCGGTCTGGATGGTGTCGTTTTCCACGAGCGAGGCCAGTCTGTCGGAAGGCTTGAGAGCGGCTTGCGCATCCACGGCCATGCTCGCGCTGGGCAATGTGCTGCATGAACCGATGTTCGCGTGGGCCGCCATCGGCGCCTTCTGGACCTGTCTCGCCGATGCCGCCGGCTCCAACCGCGCCCGCTTTGCATCGATGATGGGCTTCGCGGTGCTTTCCACGGTGTGCGGTGGCTTGACCTCTTTCGCGTCCGCAGAGGGAACGGTGGTCGCTGCGCTCGCGGTGTTGCTGTTCACGAGCCTTGGCGCGTTCGGCAGGATCTGGGGCGCGGCTACATCGCAGGTGACGATTCTCGTGGCGACCGCCTGCGTCGTGATGGTCGATCGGCCGATGCACGATGTGCGGCAAGGTATGGCGTTTCTCGGTATCTACCTGGTCGGCTGCCTGTTCGCTGTCGCGCTGAGTCTGACGGTCTGGCGCATTCATCCGTTCGGTACGAGCCGCTCGACGCTGCGTGCCGTGTATCTGCGTCTGGCCGATATCGCGCTGGATAGCGCGCGGCTGCTCGAACGGCGCGCGGCTCGCGGCGAATGGGCCACGCATGCGGCGAAATTTCGCGCCGATGCCCGAGCCGCGCTCGAACGCTCGCGCAAAGTGCTGGCGCGGGTGCCGGCGTCGAGAACGGGCGGCCGCGAAACCTACGACACGCTGCTCGGCTTGCTGACCGACGGCGAAGCGTTGTTCGCTTACCTGATCGCCGTGTCCGGCGCCTGTGAGCGAGCGCCGGATAACGCATGGCGCGCGAAACGCGCGGCGCGGCTGCTGGCCGTGATGGGCGACTTGCTGCGCGACATCGGCGCGGCCGTCAATGATGCGCAGTGGGAGCGTCTCACTGCTTTGCAATTGCGCTTGCGCCGTTTTGCAAAGCGGCTCGAAACCGCGTTGTCGGAACCGGTGTCGCTGAAGTCCGATTTCGAACTGGTCGACTTCGCGCCGGTGTATGCGCAGCCCGAAGGCTGGCGCGACAGCGCCACGCGCCTCTTCACGCGCATCTGGGCTACGTTCAAGGCGAACCTGTCGGTCGAATCCGTCGGCTTGCGGCATGCGGCCCGCGTCGGCGTAACGACCACCGCCGGCTTTCTCGTGATTCGCGCGCTCGGGCTGCCGTTCGGCTACTGGGCCACCATGGCGACGCTGCTGATCTTGCAGCCTTCGATTGCCGCGACCTGGCCGCGCAGTATCGAGCGGGCGGCGGGCAGCATCGTCGGCGGCGTGTTGGCGGCGGCGATCGGCTACGCGATTCATTCGCCGCTCGGCATTTCCCTCGCGGTGTTTCCGCTGGTGATGGCGACCATGGCGCTGCGTCCCGTCAGCTACAGTCTCTTCGTGCTGTTTCTCACGCCGACTTTCGTGCTGGTGGCCGACTTCGCGACGCCGGGCGCCAGCGAATTCGTCTATGCGATCAGGCGGCTCGGCAACAACGTGCTCGGCTGCGTATTGGCGCTGCTCGCCACGTTCTATCTATGGCCGACGCGCGAAAAGATCGACTACCGCGCGTATCTGGGCGAAGCGGTGCGCGCCAATCTCGCGTATCTGCGAGCCGCGTTGGCGTCGCCTCGCCGCAGCGAGAAGGAGATGGAGCGCTTGCGCCGGGCCGCCGGTCTGGGCAGCAATAACGCGGAAGAGGCGATCGGCCGGATGCGCCTTGAGAAACTCGAGGACTCGATGGCCGATACGGTGACGCTGACGGTGCTGAGCGTGTTGCGCAGAATGGCCGGCACCGCGACGCAACTGCGGCTGAGTACGAACCGGCGCGATACGCACGACGAACTCGACGCGTGGATCGCGACCGTGAGCGCGGATATCGACGCCGCGTTGGATCGGACCTTGCGGCCGGTGCGTCACGCGTTGCCGGCGCGGGATGGGCTGACTTCGCTGGAAGCGGATGCGGTGGGGGAGCTTGCGTTGATGCATCGGCTGCTGAATGAGCGGATGAGAGAGGCGAGGGGATAGCGAGCCTGAACGAAGCCGAACGGCCCTCGTTCAGGACGCGCCAGTCACCTGCTCCGTCGCCTCATCAAGCACCACTTCAGGCTCCGGCAACGGCATCACAGACTCAAGCGTGCGCAATCCCGCCGCCAACGCCCGCTTCTCTGATGCCGCGAGCCGCTTGACCCAATACTCGGCGCGCGACGCGCTCGACCGGTCCGTCAATTCAAACGACGCCAGCACCCGCAACGGCTTGCGCGAACGCGTATAACGCGCGCCTTCGCCGCTGACGTGTTTGTCGAAACGCGCCTGCACATCGACGGCAATGCCGGTATAAACGCTGCCGTCCGAGCATTCGAGCAGATAAAGAAACCACGCCATAAACGCGCTTCAGCCTTTGAACGGATTGTGTTCGCGCAGCTCATCCACATACGCGTGGATGCTGTTCTTTTCGTTGTCGAGAAAGTGGCCGACCGCATCCGCGAAAGCAGGGTGGGCGAGCCAGTGCGCCGAGCGCGTCACCGTGGGCAGGAAACCGCGCGCCATCTTGTGTTCGCCCTGCGCGCCGCCTTCGAAGGCACCAAGCTTTTCCTCGATGCAGAATTCGAGCGGCTGATAGTACGCGGTTTCGAAGTGCAGGCACGGCACGTGTTCGAGCGCGCCCCAATAGCGGCCATACAGCGTGCCGCCGGTTTTCGCGTCGCGCTGATACACCACCAGCGAACTCGCGATCGGCTTGCCTTCGTATTCGGCGATCACGAGCAGCAGATTCTCCGGCATCGACGCGCCGATCATGCGGAAGAAATCGAGGTTCAGATACGGACTCGAAAAGTGCTCGCGGTATGTCTGCCGATAGCACTTGCTGAAGAAACGCCAGTCCGCGTCCTGAATGTCCTCGCCGCGAATCCGGCGCATCGTCACGCCGGCCTCCTGCACTTTGCGGCGCTCGGCGCGAATATTCTTGCGCTTCTTCTGTTCGAGCGTGGAGAGGAAATCGTCGAAGTCGCGATAGCCGTCGTTCAGCCAGTGAAACTGCACGCCTTCGCGTTGCATCATGCCCATGTCGGTGAGCGCGTCGGCTTCCGTTTCGGTGGGAAACAGCACATGCAGCGACGACACGTCGGCCTGCTCGGCGAACGCCATTAGCGTGGCCGCCAGATGCTTGAGCGCATGCGTATCCGCCGATAACAACCGGTTGCCTTGCACCGGCGTGAACGGCACGGCGCACAGCAGCTTCGGGTAGTACGGCAAGCCGTTGCGCTTGTAGGCGTCAGCCCAGGCCCAGTCGAACACGTACTCGCCGTACGAGTGCCCCTTCAGGTACACCGGCGCGGCGGCCACCAGCTTGTCCGTGCGCGGGTCCGTCAGCGTGACGAATTGCGGCGCCCAGCCGGTATCGGCGACCGCGCAACGGGTCGCATGCAGCGCGCTCAGAAACTCGTGCCGCAAAAACGGCGTGGGCTGCGACTGCTGGGCGAGGAGGGCATTCCATTCGGCGGCGTCCACCTCGGAGGGCGACGCCAGAATGCCCGTGCGATAATCAAAGCGTTCCTGGTTCAATCTGTGTGACTGTTCCCAATGAGCGGCGCGGCGCATCAGGCGCTACGCCGTTCGTTTATCCGATTTGTCCATTCCGTCGAGCTAACCAGCCGCGGTACTCGCAAGCCACGTCGGCTTGCCTGTCGATCCTGCCATGAAGACCCGAATCGCTCTTGCCCAAATCAATGTCACCGTCGGCGACTTCGCCGGCAATGTCGAAAAGATTGTCGCCGCCGCGCGCACCGCGCACAACGGTGGTGCGAAGCTGCTGATCGCGCCTGAACTCGCGCTCTCCGGCTATCCACCCGAAGATCTGCTGCTGCGTCCCGCGTTCTATGCCGCGAGCGCGGCGGCCCTGGCCGACCTCGCTTTGCAACTGAAACCGTTCGCCGGCCTGCATGTGATCGTCGGCCATCCTTTCCGTGACGTGGCGCACGGCCATGGTAATGCAAACGCGCCGATCGAGCGCGGCGTGCCGCCGGTCGATACGTTCAACGCGGCGTCGCTGATCGTGGATGGCGAAGTGCGCGGCACATATCGCAAGCAGGATTTGCCCAATACCGAGGTGTTCGACGAGAAGCGCTACTTCGCGTCCGACCCGCAGCCGTTCGTGTTCGAACTCGACGGCGTGAAGTACGGCGTGGTGATCTGCGAGGACGCATGGCATGCGTCGGCGGCGCAAATGGCGAAGGCGGCAGGCGCGCAAGTCGTGCTGATTCCGAACGGCTCGCCGTATCACCTGAACAAGGAAGCGGTGCGTTTCGACATTCTGCGCGCGCGGATTCGCGAGACCGGCCTGCCGATGGTCTACGTGAACATGGTCGGCGCGCAGGACGAACTGGTGTTCGACGGCGGCTCGTTCGTGCTCGACGCGCAAGGCGAACTGGTCGCCAAGATGGCGCAGTTCGAGGAAGCGACCACGATCGTCGAATTCGAAAACGGCACGCCGTTGCCCGCGGCGATCGCGCCGGATCTGTCGATCGAGGCTCAGGTTTATGCGGCGCTCGTCATGGGCGTGCGCGACTACATCAACAAGAACGGCTTTCCGGGCGCGCTGATCGGCCTGTCGGGCGGCGTGGATTCGGCGCTGGTGCTGGCCGTTGCGTGCGACGCGCTCGGCGCGGACCGCGTGCGCGCGGTGATGATGCCGTCGCGCTACACGGCGGACATTTCCACGACGGACGCCGCCGAGATGGCGCGCCGCGTCGGCGTGCGCTACGACGAAATCGCGATCGCGCCGATGTTCGACGCGTTCCGCAGCTCGCTCGCGGAGGAATTCGCGGGCCGCGCCGAAGACGCCACCGAAGAAAACATTCAGGCGCGCATTCGCGGCACCTTGCTGATGGCGCTGTCGAACAAGTTCGGCTCGATCGTACTGACCACCGGGAACAAGAGCGAAATGGCGGTGGGCTACTGCACGCTGTACGGCGACATGGCCGGCGGCTTCGCGGTCATCAAGGACATCGCGAAGACGCTCGTTTATCGGCTGTGCCACTACCGCAACCAGGCGACCACCTTCAGCAAGCAGGACATCATTCCCGAACGGATACTGACGCGCGCGCCGTCGGCGGAACTGCGCGAGAACCAGACCGATCAGGACAGCTTGCCCGAGTACGAAGTCCTCGACGCGATCATGCGCATGTACATGGAAGAGGACCGCTCGCTCGCCGAAATCATCGCGGCGGGCTACGCGGTGGAAGACGTGAAACGCGTCACGCGCCTCATCAAGATCAACGAGTACAAGCGCCGCCAGGCGCCGATCGGCATTCGCGTCACGCATCGCGCGTTCGGGCGCGACTGGCGTTATCCGATCACGTCGCGCTACACCGAACCGGTGGAGTGAGCCGCGCCGAATTCTCGGCCGATCGCTGCGGACTCAACCAAACCACGCGCCGGATTGCCGCAACGCATCCGGCGCGGCGTAGAATAAAAATCATCCATTTCCCTTTCACTCTTCCAGACACGAGACGAGGTCCGCCATGAAGCGCATCACTGCAGTCATCAAACCGTTCAAACTCGACGAAGTGCGCGAGGCGCTCGCTGAAGTCGGCCTCACCGGGCTGACCGTGACCGAGGTCAAGGGTTTCGGCCGGCAGAAAGGCCATACCGAGCTCTATCGTGGTGCAGAGTACGTGGTCGACTTTCTGCCGAAAGTGAAAATCGAAGTGGTGGTGGCGGATAACCAGTGCGATCAGGTGATCGACGCGATCATCGGCGCGGCGCGCACCGGCAAGATCGGCGACGGCAAGATTTTCGTCGCCGACGTGGAGCGCGTCATCCGTATCCGCACCGGCGAAGAAAACGAAGCGGCGGTTTGAACCGCCTGACTTCGTCGCTTCGAAGCAGGGACTGGGCGCGGCGGAATTAACCCACTGCGCTCACAAGCGCGACGTGAGCCAGGCATGCACCGAGGCGGTGCGCCAAGGCAGAAGGCAAAACCGTCCGCTCAAATAAAAAACGGTGCGATACCCTTTCGGACATCGCACCGATACGCGCCTCTCGCAGCAGCGTGAAAAAGATTCTCTTGAAGAATTCTTGACTACACCCCGGAGGAAGTCCCTCCGGGGAACACCGTTCGATTAGAACGAGTGTTGAATACCTGCGTACACGCCAGTCTGGCTATGACCCGGCAGCGGATTGTCCGTGCTGGTTGCCGTACCTGCGTTATTGGCATTCAGGCCGTAGTTAGCCGTCTTGCTGTTTTGCGTCGTTGCAACCTGGAGGTCCAGCAGCGTGCGCTTGGACAGGTTGTACGAGCCGCCGACCGTGTAGATCGTCGCGTTGCCCGCGCCATTGTTGCCGTTCACGTGGTAGACCGCAGCGATCAGCGCCGCTGCCGGCGTTGCTTGCCACGTCACACCGCCCCATTCGTGATCGAGCGTGGTCGGCTGGCCCGGCAGAACGTTCTGTGCACCTGCCGAACGGACAGCCTGGTAAGCAGCCTGAATCTTGAACTGACCCAGGAACACGTTCACGAGAGCCGAATATTCACGCGATGCCGCGAACACGCCGTTACCGACGTTGGCCGTATTGACTGCGCTCGGGTTCGGGCCGTACAGGGTACCGTTAGTCGGATTGCGGATTTCGTCGTAAATACCGCGAACCTGGAACAGCGAGTTCGTGTAGGTGACTTGTGCGCCAGCTTCACGACCTTGCGGGGTCGTGCCGTTGCCGTTCCAGCTCGTTGCGTTCGACAGCGCGTATTGACCGTAGAAGTCAAAGCCTGCGATCTTCGGCGACTGGTACGCGAAGTTGTTGCTCGATTGCGGCCAGTTGCGGCCACGCACCAGCGATGCCGACGACCAGTTCGATTGACCGAACGGGTCGAAGTCCCACACGCCGTTCGAGATGTACAGCATGCGACCCATCGTGAACGTACCGTACTGGTCGTTCGACAGGCCGACAGTTGCCCAACGATTGAAGAGACCGCCGCCGCCAGGGCCTGCACCCGTCATGGTGTTGAAGGAGCCTTCCAACTGGAACAGGACCTTGTTGCCGCCACCAATGTCCTCAACGCCCTTCAAACCCCACAGGCTGGTACCCCAGTCGCCGCTTTCAGCGCGCCAGCGGTTCGTGCTGCCAGTTGCCTGACCATTTGCACCCACGCCTTGCGGAACGCCCGTCATGTACTCAATACCGGCGTCAAGGCGGCCGTACAGCGTCACGCTGCTTTGGGCGTGCGCAACAACACCGGCTGTCATCAGCGCAGCGGCGAGCAAAGCTTTCTTCATCTTCTCCTCCATACCCTGTCAAAAAGTGAAACCCAGTACTGCGAATGGTGCTCGGCCGCGAATTGCGCCGAACAGAAATCGGTACCAGGGAGATTAGCGGGTGGATTGGGTCTCCTGCCGTGACGTGTAGCCTTGGGGCTATCTGGTCGTCATGCCGATCCCTCGCCGACCGGTTCTCCTCTGTGCTTTGAAGTAAAACTACTTTTAATGAACTTTGTTTTGCTACTTTGGTTACTAATTTATCAAAAATACACTTCACTGGGAGAAGAAATTAGTACCGGCCTCGATTGATGTCTCCAAATTGCAATAAGAATATGGGCGACGACCCGTCGCAACACCGGCGAAAATCGTGAAAACCCTTATGCGACAAGGGAATCACGGTTCGGCACGGGTAGCGTTAAGGATTGCCACTATTGACGCCTTAGATGCGGCAGAGTAGGGCGGAAAGGCGGGGGTTCGAGGCGGATAGGAGGCGGATTTCGTGGCCGAAATCGCCGGAATGCACAGGTCACCGAAACAAAAAAGGCGCCGGTAAGCGCCTTGTAATACTACTTCGACTACAGCCCAGATAATGGGTTATTCGTGGGCCGTTATTTGAGGCTGCCGGAGAGGAATTGCTTGAGCCGTTCGCTCTTCGTGTTCCTGAACACTTCGTCGGGATGGCCTTCTTCTTCCACGCGGCCTTGATGCAGAAACATCACGTGATTCGACACGTTGCGCGCGAACGCCATTTCATGCGTGACGACGATCATCGTGCGGCCTTCTTCGGCGAGCGTCTGCATGACCTTGAGCACTTCGCCGACCAGTTCGGGGTCGAGCGCGGAGGTCGGTTCGTCGAACAGCATCACGTCCGGATGCATGGCCAAGGCGCGCGCGATTGCCACGCGCTGCTGCTGGCCGCCCGACAGATGCGACGGATACTGCTTTTCGAGGCGCGGCGCGAGCCCGACCTTTTCCAGATATTCGCGCGCGCGCTCTTCGGCTTCCTTGCGCTTCAGTCCCAGCACGTTCACGGGCGCTTCGATGATGTTCTCGAGCACGTTCATGTGCGACCACAGGTTGAAGTGCTGGAACACCATCGAGAGCCGGGTGCGCACACGCTGCAACTGCTTCGGGTCCGACACGCGCAACGCGCCGTTCTTGCCGATCTGCGTGCGGACTTCTTCGCCATCCACGAAGATGCGGCCGGAATTCGGCTGTTCGAGGAAGTTGATACAGCGAAGCATCGTGCTCTTGCCCGACCCGGATGAGCCGATCACGCTGATCACGTCGCCGGCATTGGCCCGGAGCGACACGCCCTTGAGAACTTCGTTGTCGCCGTACTGTTTGTGAAGCTCATCGACGAAGAGCTTTTGCTTCTTGGTGTTCATCTGAATCCTTGGGCGTGCTGACTTACTGAGGGCGCGGTGCCTTGGGTTACTTGCCTTGCGGCCGCAGGTAAGCGAGCCAGCGGCGCTCGGCGCGGCGGAACAGCCACACGAGCGCGAACGAAATGCACAGATAGAGCAGGGCGGCGATACCGAACGCATTGAACGACTGATACGTGGCGGAGTTCACGTCGCGCGCGATCTTGAGGATGTCCGGCACGGTCGCGGTAAACGCGACGGTGGTGGCATGCAGCATCAGGATCACTTCGTTGCTGTAGTACGGCAACGCGCGGCGCAATGCCGAAGGCAGAATCACGCGCCGGTACAGCGTGAACGACGACATGCCGTAAGCGCGGGCCGCTTCGATTTCGCCATATGGCGTCGCCTTGATCGCGCCGGCGAAAATCTCGGTGGTGTACGCGCAGGTGTTCAGCGTGAAAGCGAGCAGCGTGCAATGCATGCCGTCGCGGAAGAACGCGTTGGTGAGCTCGTGATTGCGGATGATCTCGAGGCTGTACAAGCCGGTGTAGCAGAGCAGCAGCTGCACATACAGCGGCGTGCCGCGGAAGATATACGTATACAGCCACACGAGACCGGCGAGCCACTTCTTCTTCGACACGCGGGCTACCGAGAGCGGAATCGACAGGCAGAAGCCGAGCCCGATCGACACCACCAGCAGCCACAGCGTGATCGCCACGCCGGTGATGCGGTAGCCGTCGGTATAGAGGTAATTGCGCCAGTATTCCTGAATGATCTCGATCATAGATCCGCCTTTCGCACGCCGGTCGAGTAACGCTTTTCGAGGTACATCAGCACGAAGTTGGACACTGTGGTGATGACGAGATAGATCGCCCCTGCGAACAGGGTGAAGAAGAAGAACCGCAACGTGCCCTTGCCCGCGTCCTGCGAAGCCTTCACCACGTCGGCGAGGCCGATGATCGACACCAGCGCGGTGGCCTTGACCATCACCTGCCAGTTGTTGCCGATGCCGGGCAGCGCGAAGCGCATCATTTGCGGGAACATCACGCGGGTGAACACCTGCCAGCCGGTCATGCCGTAAGCCGAGCCGGCTTCGAGCTGACCGCGCGGCACGGCGAGAAACGCGCCGCGGAAGGTCTCGGTGAAGTACGCGCCGTAAATGAAGCCGAGCACCGCAACGCCGGCCACGAACGGATCGATGTCGATCTGATCCCAGCCGAGCAGGTCGGTCAGGTTGTTCAGCCAGATCTGGATGCTATAGAACAGCAGCAGCATTAACACCAGATCGGGCACGCCGCGCACGAGCGTGGTGTAGACGGTGCCTACGCCGTTCGAGATGCGGTTTTTCGACAGTTTCGCCGCCGCGCCGAGCAGGCCCAGCACGAAAGCGAACGCCAGCGACAACACCGCCAGTTTGACGGTTTGCCAGGTGCCGTTGAGGAGCAGCGGGCCGTAGCCTTGAAGGAACATAGGGGGTCCTTGACGATGTGTTTGCGACACACCGCGAAAGACGCGGCCAACTCTGCGCCGCGTTTGTCGCGAGCTGGTGGCTCGCTGTGACCTGCGGCGCACAGCGCACCGCTGTGCAAATCATGACTGCATGGCCGTTGCCGGTCTTGCAGCGCGCTTTTCGACTCTTGGGGTGAAGCTACGGGTGAATCTACTGCCGACTGTATTACGAAGCCTCGTGAAAGCCCATGCGGGCGTGCCCCGAGTTTCGTGGGTGCTGCTTCCGGTGTCCGGGCTCAGTGTCCGGGCACCGGTCCGGACTCAATGCCCAGGATAGATGTCGAAGTCGAAGTACTGCTTCTCGAGCTTCCTGAACGTGCCGTCCTGATGAACCTGCGCCAGCGCCTGGTTGAACATCGCCTTCAGCTCGGCGTCGTCCTTGCGCAGGCCGATGGCCGTGCCTTCGCCGATCGTCTTCGGATCCTTCACTTCGGGGCCGGCCCAGCCGAAGCCTTTGCCGCGCGGCGTCTTCAGAAAGCCGGCGTCGGCCTGCACTTCGTCCTGCAATGCGGCGTCGAGACGCCCCGAGGCGAGGTCGGCGTACACCTGATCCTGATTCTGGTACGGCACCACGGTCACGCCTTTGGGCTCCCACCATGCCTTGGCATAGGCTTCCTGCGTCGAACCCTGCTCGACGCCGACGCGCTTGCCCTTCAGCGAGGCCGCCGTGGGCAGCAGCGGTGAACCGGTCCGGGCGATCATGCGGGCGGGGGCGTCGAACAGCTTGTCGGAGAAGTCGATCTGCTCGCGGCGCTTGTCCGTGATGGTCAGCGACGACACGATCGCGTCGAACTTCCTGCCCTTCAACGCGGGAATGATGCCGTCGAGATCCTGTTCGACCCACACGCATTTCACGTTCATCTTCGCGCACAGGGCGCGGGTCAGGTCGGCGTCGAAGCCGACCACCTGGCCGTTGGGGGCCATGGATTCGAACGGCGGATAGCTGGCGTCCACCCCGATTCGCACGGTCTTCCACTCTTTGGCCATCGCGCCGGTGGCCATGACCGCCAAGGCCACGCACAGTGCGAGCTTCTTCATGTTTCTCCTGGGTCAAACTGATCGTCGTGGTGCTCCGATCTCGACGACCGCCGGTTCGTGGCCGGCCGTCGCTATTCTAGGCGGTCAAAATTGTCGCGCCGCCCGCTGATCCTGCTTCGCGGTGGGCCGCGTCCATTTGATGCCGCGATGGAGTCTGGCGCGGGTCTGGAACCCGCCGCTCATCCATCACGGTCCGCCGTGGCGGGCCCGCTGACGTGCCTTCGGCGCCCACGCAATCTCGAAAAGCGCGGTATTTTACCCGAACAGGGACGGGGCGCCAGTGCGGGGCGCCTGCGGCAGTGAACTGGCGGGTGCGGACGTTGTGCGAGCGCGACGCTAACAGCGCAACAGCGCAACAGCGCGCCAACTGCCGATTGCACTCATTGATGAAACGATCCGGTGCACTCACGCCGATTGTTTAGCGCAGGCTCTGCCCATACATTCTCGACATCGCCATTTACTCACCGGGAGTTCCTCCATGTTCGAGATTCGCCGCTCCGAAGAACGCGGTCACGCCAACCACGGCTGGCTCGACTCGTATCACAGCTTCTCGTTTGCCGACTATCGCGATCCCCAGCACGTCCACTTCGGCCCGCTGCGGGTCATCAACGAAGACCGCATCGCCGGCGGACAGGGTTTCGGCACGCACGGCCATCGCGACATGGAGATCGTCACGTATGTGCTCGAAGGGGCGCTGGCCCACCGCGACAGCATGGGCAACGGCTCGACCATCCGTCCCGGCGACGTGCAGCGCATGAGCGCCGGCACGGGCGTGCAGCACAGCGAGTTCAACGCGTCGCAGGACGAACCGGCGCACCTGTTGCAGATCTGGGTGATTCCGCAACGCGCGGGCGACCAGCCGGGCTACGAGGAAAAGCGCTTCGACGCCGCCGACAAGCGCGGCCGTCTGCGCGTGGTCGCTTCGCCCGACGGCCGCGACGGCTCGGTGACGATTCACGCGGACGCGTCGATTTACGCGGCGCTGCTCGATGGCGCGGAAACGGCCACGTTCGCGCTGCCCAAAGGCCGGCTCGCGTATGTGCATGTAGCGCGGGGCGCGGTGACGGTGAACGGCGAAGCGCTGCGCGCGGGCGACGCCGCCAAGCTCAGCGAAACCGATACGGTGACACTGGAGAAGGGCGATGACGCCGAAGTGCTGCTGTTTGATCTTGGGCCGCTGAACGGCTAAGTCGCAAGCTGCCGGTTAGTGCGGCCGTCTTCGCATAAAGGACGATCGACGCGCGCGCTGCGAGCCCGCTGTGTAACAAAAGAAACGCCACGGAAGGCAAACCTCCGTGGCGTTTTTGCATCTGGCAGAGCAGGCGGCCGCGCCAGCCGCTTGCCTGCCGTGAACTGTCTACTTACTGATTGGCCGCAGGCGCCGATGCCGGCCCCTTGCGATGCTCCCAGCGCTCGTGCATCTTTTCATGACGCGACTCCATCTTCGCAAAGCGCTGTTTGAGTGCCGTGCTGACGGTGGTCTTCTGCTGGTCGTTCAGGCCGTTATAGAACTTGAGCCACGCGTCCGTGGTTTGCTGACGCAACTGCGCGTCTTTCTGCTCGACCTGCTGGTGCGCGGCGGCCATGGCGTTCAGGTCCAGAATCGGCTGCTGCTGCGCGGCCTTGAACTGGTCCTTGATCTGGTCATGGTTGGCGCGCATGGCCTCGTGGTTCTGCTTCATGGTGTCCAGCGCGGCTTGCCACTGCTTTTCCTGATCCGCGTTCAGCTTCAACTGGTCGTGCAGTTGAGTCAGTTCCTTCATGAAGTGGCCGTGCCAGCCGCCGGGACCGCCGGGGCCGCCGGGCCCGCCATGGTCAGCGGGTTGTGCGGCATAAGCAGCGCCCGCGCCGATGGCGAGAGCGGTGGCGGCAACGGCGAGAACGCGCGACATCTTTTTGGTGGACATGTGAGACTCCCTGTAATGGAATAGCCGACGATGCAACCGGTTAAAGTGAACGGCCTGCATTCGGTAAGACACAGCGTAGAGAACTGCGCGATTGGCTGTGTTACGTGGCTGGACGCGGACGTTACGGCACATTACGCATGCCTTTCACCGTAACACCCGGTAACCCTTGAGGCCCGTCTGAAATCGAAAACCCTTCCTGCTGCGCGTTAAACTTCATCCCATGGCTACTCAAATACTTGTTGTCGACGACGACGTCGAATTGCGCGATCTGCTGCGCGACTATCTGGCCCGTCAGGGCATCGAAGTATCGGTGCTGCACGACGCGGGCTCGCTCGAGCGCAGGCTCGAACGCGAGCGTCCCGATCTGATCGTGCTCGACCTGATGATGCCGGGCGTCGACGGGCTCACCGCGCTGCGCAAGCTGCGCGCATCGGGCGACGACATCCCCGTGATCATGCTCACGGCGCGCGCGGACGACGTGGATCGCATCGTCGGTCTGGAGCTCGGCGCGGACGACTACCTCGGCAAGCCGTTCAATCCGCGCGAGTTGCTGGCGCGCGTGCAGGCGGTGCTGCGCCGCCGCCGCACGCTGCCGTCGGCGGCGGCGCCGGAACAGCGCGAGCCGTTCAACTTCGGCCGCTTCACGCTGGATTTCCAGTCGCGCACGCTGCATCTGGAAGACAAGCCGCTCACGTTGTCGGGCAGCGAATTCGCGCTGCTGAAGATTTTCGTCAATCACCCCATGCGCACCCTCACGCGCGAGCGCCTGCTCGAACTGCTGCACGGTCCGGAATACGACGGCACCGACCGCGGCATCGACGTGCAGGTCTGGCGTCTGCGCCGCATTCTCGAAACCGACCCGTCCACGCCGCGCTTCATTCAAACGGTGCGCGGCCGCGGCTACGTGTTCGTGCCCGACGGCGAACAGCATGCGCCGTCCCATTGATTCGCTGTTCGGACGGCTGGCGCTGCTAGTCGTCGCGGTCCTGCTGCTGTCGCATTTCGCGTGGTACTCGCTCATGCGCCTCGAGCGCAGTCAACTGCAAACACGCTACGCGGTCGAGGAAGCCACCTTCCTCGTCGACGCGGTGCGTCAGCACGTCGCCCGAACACCGGATCAGCCGTTGCCGTCACGCGTGAAGCTGGTCGATCCGGCGAGCCCGGAAGTGCCGCCGGAGAGCGCGGACATGCCGCCGCCGCTCGAACGTTTCCTCGAAGACGTGCGCGACCGCATGCCGTCCGGCACGCAGGTGCGCGTCGGTGTGCCGGGCCGTCCGCCCACGCTGTGGGTGCGTGCCATCTCCGATCGCAGCTGGATCGTGGTGCCGGTGCAGCCGTTGCGCACGCCGCGCTCGCTCGATCGCACGGTGTTGTGGCTTGCCATCATTTTCTCGTTCGCGGTCATGGCGGCGCTCTTCGCCGCGTGGGCGCTGCAGCAGCCTTTGCGCTCGCTCGCCCAGGCGGTGGCGCGCTTCGGCCGCGGCCTGCCGGTGCCGCCGGTGCCGGAGCGCGGCCCGCGCGAGTTGCGTCAACTGACCCACGGTTTCAATCAGATGGTCCAGGAAGTGGCGCGCACGGAGAACGACCGCGCTGTCATGCTCGCAGGTGTCGCGCACGATCTGAAAACGCCGCTGGCGCGTTTGCGGCTGCGCGCCGAGATGATGGACGAAGTAAAGGTGCGCGACGGCGTGGTGCGCGACGTCGATTCCATGACGCATATCGTCGACCAGTTTCTGGTGTTTGCGCACGACGGCGCCGATCGCAGCGAGCCCGTCGAAGTGGATGCGCAGTGCGAGCGCGTAGTGCGCAGTTATCGGGCGGTGGCGTCCGGCGCGCCCACCGTGCAGACCGAACTCAACGCGGGGCCGGCGTTCCTGTTGCCTGCCGCCACGCTCGACCGGATTCTGTCGAACCTGCTCGACAATGCGCACGCGTACGGCGCCCCGCCGATCGTCGTGGCCACGGCGCGTACTGCGCAAGGCTTCACCTTGTCAGTGAGCGACAACGGCGACGGCATCGCGGCGCAGGATCTGATCAATGCCAGCCGGCCCTTCGTGCGGCTCGATCCGGCGCGCGGCGGCAACGGCCATAGCGGCCTGGGGCTCGCCATTGTCGAGCGGCTGGTGCGGCGTGCGGGCGGGGAATGGGAGATCGGCAACCACGGCGGCCGTGGTTTGCGAGTCTTGATGAGCTTTCCGTTCGAAGTGTTGCCGCGGGTCGCGGCAACCTCGGAGAATGCCTGGTCGTGAATGGCGACTTGCGCCTGGTGCCTGGCGATTGGCGGCGCGGCTCGAACTTGAGCCGCCCGCACCGCGCGCCGCGATCCGAACGCAAGGTTCGCAGGCGCGGACAGACGGTGGCGCGCTAATCTGAAAACAACGTATTCAGCGCATTCGCCGCGTCGCTATCCACGGTATTCCACGTCACCGTTTCGGCTTCGAAAATGTAATGCGTGGTGTACTTGCCGAGCCGCGCCAGGATCTCCTCCTGAATCAGTTCCGGCGCCACGTCCAGCTTCAGATACCACGCGGTGGACGACAGGCGCGTCTGGAACGCACCGTATTCGGCCAGCAGATGGTCGAACGCGTCAGCATCCTGATCGCGACAGACGATGACCAGATTTCCCTTCATGCGAATCTCCGTAAGAGCGGTAGCGGCAACCTCGATATCAAGGTCGATCATACCTGCTTCACTACGAGACGCCCGAAGGCGGATCTTGCGTTGCGTCAGTTTCTTGCGTAGTGGCCGAGGCGCCGGCGGCCACCGGCGAGCGCGTTACCAGACGTTGGCCACGGTGCGGGCGGGCGGCGCGGTGTCGTCGGGCGGCAAGGCTTCGGTGCGGTCGCGGCCGCCCGATTTCGCCGCGTAGAGGGCCGTGTCGGCGCGGCTCATGATGCGCTCGGGCAGATCGTCGGGCGAGAGTTCGGTGATGCCGATGCTCACGCTCAAGCCCACGGAAGCGGGCAACTTCGGCGAAGGCATTGCTTTCAGGCGCAGCCGCAGGCGCTCGACGACTTCGCGGCCGCCGGCCAGATCCGTGGCGGGCAACAGCAGGCCGAACTCTTCGCCGCCCAGCCGGCCGATCGCATCGGCGCCGCGCAACTCGGCGCGGCAGGTGTCGACGAAATGCTCCAGCGCACGGTCGCCGGCTGCGTGGCCGAAGCGGTCGTTGATCTGCTTGAAGTGGTCGAGGTCGGCGATCGCCATGCACAACGGCTCGTTGCTCACGTGCGCGCGTTCGATCTCATGACGCAGCAAGTCGAGGAAGTAGCGCCGCGACAGCGCGCCGGTCAGCACGTCGTGACGGGCCTCGGCCGAAAGCAGCGTGTTGGCGGATTGCAATTGTTCGGCAAGATCGCGGGTCGCGCGATGGTGGCGCCGCTCGCGCACGTACGACACCGTGATGACCCACGCCAGAGCGACCGTGCCGGCCAGCGTGAGGAACACCAGCAAATGATCGCGCTTGTGATTGCGCAGCAGTTCCGGCCAGGCCGCGAGCGGATCGACCAGATGCGCCGACAGCCCGGAGTTCAGGCCGCCGCGCGCCTGATAGAGCGACGGCACGGGGCGCTCGGACATGCCGAACAGTTGTCCGGCCACGGCGGACGGCACCCACGGCGCCTGTTCGCGCACCTGGGCGTCCACTCTGATCTGGATGTCGGGGAAGCTGTCGCGCAGATAGATGGTCTTGCGCTCGGCGGGACTCATCTGCGCGACGCGTGAGTTCGGCAACGCGCGGCCTTCGAGCGCGCTGTTGTGCGCCATGATGATGACGCCATTGTCGTCGGTGACGAAGGTGCCGGCATGCGCGACCCAGTGGCGCAGCCGCGCGATCCCGACCTTGGCGACGACCACGCCGACCAGCAGACCGTCCGCATAAGCCGGCGCGGCGATGAAAATGCCGGGCTCGCCGCTCGAGCGTCCCACGCCATAGGCTTCGGAGAAAGCGCCGAGCAGAGCGTTGGTCAGGTAGCCGCGCACGCGCATGTCGGTGCCGACGAACGAGCGCTCGGCCGCGAACGGGTTGTTGATCGAGTTGCTGGAGGCGACGCAGATGCCGTTTGAATTGACGAGCCAGATCTGGTCGAGCCCGGAGAAACCTTGTGCGTCGTGCAGGAAGTTGCTCACGGCGGTCATCTTCGCGTCTTTCAGCAACGCGGCGCGCAGGGCGGGTTCCGTCGTTTGGTCGTTCACGGCATAATTCTGGGATTGCACCAGAGCGCGCTGGACCACGTCCATTTCGGCCATGGTCGCGGGGATGGCCCGAGACATCGCGAGGTCGCTGGCGATCACCTCCGCCATGTTGTCGACGATCGACGTGGACATTTGCCGCTGCGCACGCAGGGCCGCGTCCAGCTCTTGCTGTACCATCCGGTCCGCGACCATGCCGGCCACGAACCAGCAAACCAGTACGATCAGCATGAAGCTGACCGGCCCGGTTGCCTGGCGCAAGGTTGTCCTGTTCATCGACTCTCTGATCCGTCTGGCTGTGACATGCAACTAGCTCATTCGTGGCAGCGCGCCGGCGCTGTTTCGCCCCTGCGCAAGCGCTCGGCAAAACGCCGCCGCTGTGGCCCGGGATAAATCGACGGCAGGCGTCGTCTTCTGATTTTAACCGTCATGGGGCCAGACGCCATTGTTATTGCGGGAAAGCGAACTACCCGCACCGCGCCCATCAGGTTCTTAACGGCGGCCCGGCCGGTTTCTTAATGGCAGTACGGGTTTTCCGGGGGCCGCCGATGCGATCCGGGTCGCCGCCGCCCCGGCTGAAGATGTGGCCTGCGCGCGACGACGAACGGCCTGCCGCTTGACGTGCGCGCGCGGCCCTCAAGGACGATAGCGGCACGTCCCCCGTTATTTATCGCGATTTACCGCGAAAGGTTGTGCCTGAAACATAGGATGGTGTAGTGTCGTGCCGTCCAAAACAAGGAAAGCTCGCCAGCCTACGGGCGGCGCCCGCGGCGACAGGAGTCGGGTTTGAGGGTTGCGGTCCTGGGCGGCTCGTCCACGGACACATCCTTCACCGGTCCACGTGTCTCCAACGCTAACGATTTACCGCGCACACGCGTTTTGCCATGCCTGATTTCCGCTTTCCGGACCGATCTTCAGACCGCCGCGCCGAAGCCGCGGCCTCCTTGTTGTTTGCGAACTGCTGGCTCGACGGGGAGGGCATCTGATGGATTTCAGCTTCAACCTCAAGCGCACCGCCAATGCGTCGGCATGGCGGGTGCTGCCCAATCGCTGGGACTTCGTCGCCTTCCCGCTGATCATCTGCGTGATCGCCATGGCGGCGATCGGTTTTCACGAGACCTTGGCGCCCATGTCGACGCTCAAGACTCAAACCATCTCGCTCGATCCGGCGAATCTGCCTGAGTACGCCATGCGCACTACGCTGCGCATGCTGGCGGCCATGGTCGCCTCGCTGATCTTCACGCTGGTGTACGGCACGCTGGCGGCCAAGAGCCGCCGCGCCGGGCTCGTGCTGGTGCCGATTCTGGACATCCTTCAGTCGGTGCCCGTGCTCGGCTACATATCGTTTACGGTCACCTTCTTCCTCGCGCTGTTTCCCGGCCGGGTGCTCGGCGCCGAGCTGGCGGCGATCTTCGCGATCTTCACGAGCCAGGCGTGGAACATGACGTTCAGCTTCTATCAGTCGCTGCGCACGGTGCCACGCGATCTGGACGAAGTCTCGCGCGGCTTCCACCTCACTTCATGGCAGCGCTTCTGGAAACTGGAAGTGCCGTTTTCGATGCCGGGCCTCATCTGGAACATGATGATGTCGATGTCGGGTGGCTGGTTCTTCGTGGTGGCCTCAGAAGCGATCACGGTCGGCAACCGCACGATCACGCTGCCGGGCATCGGCGCGTATCTGGCGCAGGCGATCTCGGACAAGAACCTGCATGCGATCGGCTGGGTGATCCTCGCCATGACGGTCGTGATTCTCGCGTACGACCAGTTCCTGTTCCGGCCGCTCGTCGCGTGGGCCGACAAGTTCCGCATGGAAAACACCAGTTCGGGCGACGCGCCGGAATCGTGGCTTCTCGATCTGATTCGCCGCACCCGCCTGATCCACCGGCTGCTGGTGCCGCTCGGCTGGATGTTCGCGCGAGCCGCGCGCGTGCCGCTGCGGCTGCCGGCCATCCAGGGGCCGCGCTTCCAGATCCCGCAGATGCAGAAGAGCTCGCGCGTCGGCGATATCGTATGGGCGGCGCTGGTGCTGCTCACCACCGTCTACGTGGTGTACCGCGTCTTCATGTATGTGCGCACCGGTGTCTCGCTGGATGAAGTCTGGCACGTGTTCGTGCTCGGACTCATTACGCTCTTGCGCGTGGTGGTGCTGATCGCGCTGGCCTCGGTGGTGTGGGTGCCGGTTGGCGTGCTGATCGGCTTGCGCCCGGCGCTCGCCGAAAAGATCCAGCCGCTCGCGCAGTTTCTCGCCGCGTTCCCGGCCAATCTGCTGTTCCCGGTGTTCGTGATCGCGATCGTGCGCTTCCACCTGAACCCGGACATCTGGCTGTCGCCGCTGATCGTGCTCGGCACCCAGTGGTATATCCTGTTCAACGTGATTGCCGGCGCGACCTCGTATCCGAACGACTATCGCGAGGCGGCCAAGAACTTTCATATCCGCGGCTGGCAGTGGTGGCGTCAGGCGATTCTGCCGGGCATTTTTCCGTATTACGTCACGGGCGCGATCACCGCGTCGGGCGGCGCGTGGAACGCGAGCATCGTCGCGGAATTCGTGCAGTGGGGCGACACCAAAGTGGCCGCGCACGGCTTGGGCGCTTACATCGCGCAGTCCACCGCCGCGGGCGACTATCCGAAGATCATCGTGGGCATCGCCGTGATGTCCCTGTTCGTGACACTGTTCAACCGCCTGCTGTGGCGTCCGATGTACGCCTACGCCGAAGCCAAGCTCCGGCTTGATTGAAATTTGAAGGCAAAACGCGATGCAAAATCCTAAAGCTGCTATGACCGCCGCGCCGATCCAGACGCCGCCGAAGCCGCCGCGCCTCGGCGAAGAGATCCTGCGCGTCAAGGACGTGTGCCGCGGTTTCAACAAGTCGCAGGGCGAACTGCTCGTCCTCGACGACGCGAACCTGTCGCTGCGCGAAGGTGAGATCGTCGGCTTGCTGGGCCGTTCGGGCTCGGGCAAGTCGACGCTGTTGCGCATCATCGCCGGTCTGATCGAGCCGACCGACGGCGAAGTCACGTATATGGGCAAGCCGCTCAACGGTCCCGCAAAGGGCGTCGCGATGGTGTTTCAGACCTTCGCGCTGTTCCCGTGGCTGACCGTGCTGCAAAACGTGGAAGCGGGCCTCGAAGCGCAAGGCGTCGGCGCGAGCGAGCGGCGCACGCGCGCGCTCGCCGCGATCGACCTGATCGGTCTGGACGGTTTCGAAAACGCTTACCCGCGCGAACTGTCGGGCGGCATGCGCCAGCGCGTCGGCTTTGCGCGCGCGCTGGTGGTCGACCCCACGCTGCTGCTGATGGACGAACCGTTCTCCGCGCTCGACGTGCTGACCGCCGAAACGCTGCGTACCGACCTGCTCGACCTGTGGACGCAAGGCCGCATGCCGATCAAGGCGGTGTTGATCGTCACGCACAACATCGAGGAAGCGGTGTTCATGTGCGACCGGATCCTGGTGCTGTCGTCGAATCCGGGCCGGGTAATCGCCGAGATCAAGGTGCCGTTCAAGCATCCGCGTAATCGTCTCGACCCGGCGTTCCGCCGGCTGGTGGACGAGATCTACGCGAAGATGACCGCGCGTCAGACCGACGAAAAGACCAAGAAGGGCCTCGAACTGCACAGCTGGCTGCCGCATGTGTCGACCAACCTGATGGCCGGTCTGATCGAAACATTGGCCGCGGCGCCGTACCACGGCCGCGCCGACATGCCGGAAATCGCCCGTTCGCTGCATCTGGAGGTGGACGATCTGTTCCCGGTCGCCGAAGTGCTGCAGCATCTCGGTTTCGCCGACGTGCGCGAAGGCGATATTTTCCTGACGCCGCCGGCGCGCGTGTTCGCCGAGTTCGGCACGCAGGAACGCAAGATGATGTTCGCCGAGCATCTGCTGCGGCATGTGCCGCTCGCCGCGCGAATCAAGAAGGTGCTCAACGAACGGCCGGGGCATCGCGCGCCGCGTGTGCGCTTCGAGCAGGAGCTGGAGGATTTTCTGTCGGACAGCGCCGCGGAAGAGACGCTCGACGCGGTCATCAACTGGGGCCGTTATGGCGAGATCTTCTCGTATAACGACCAGACCGAAATCTTCAGTCTGGAAGACGTGGAGTCTTGAGCGCGCTTGAGTAGCGCGTTCGAGCTGATCGGTTTGAACGTCGCGCCTCGCGCTGAAGCGAAACAGGAACGGCAGGGGAGACCACGCCGTTTTTTTATTGCCGCGCGCTTATTGCAGATTGCCCCAGCGCGGAACGGCCGGTTCAGCGGACGCCCACTTCCAGCCCTTGTCCTGTTGACACGCGCTCGCCGTGTACCAGTCCTCATGCGCGCTCGGGCCGTCGCCGTCCTGCACCGAGAACACGAATTCCTTGCAGAGCGCGAGGGCCGAACCGAATGCGCGCGTCACGCGAACTTGGCCGTGGCCGTTCTCGATCGGCAGCGTGTGCTTGACGGCCCACGGGCGCGTCTCGCCGACCGGCATGGCGCCCGCCAACGCGGCGATCATGTTCTGCTGATCGGTGTGCATGGTGCGCATATAGTGGCCCACGGCCTCGTCAGTCGCCGCCTGTACGGCAATACCGACACCGATGCCGATCGCCGGATTGGACGTCACGAGACCCGACGCGACACCGGCCGCCGCGCCGCTTGCCGCGCCCACCGACGAGCAGCCGCTCGTCATGACACTCGCGCCGACGCACAGCGCGCCGGCCAGCACGAGCCGCAGCCGGTTGCCGGACCATGCAGCGAGGCGCACGCGGCGCGCCTTGAGTCCAGCCGTATGCGAACGCGCCGTCATTGCAGCGCGCCCCAACGTTCGGTGGCGGGTTCGGCCGATGCCCATTTCCAGTTCTCGCCGTCGCGGCAGATCGAGGCGACATAAAACGCGCTGCTGGCCGGCACATTCTTGGTGGCGGTCTGGTCGACGGAGAAGACGATTTCCTTGCAGTCGAGCGCGCCCGTGCTGATCATGCGGCTCACGGTGACGCGGCCGTGTTCGTCGTCTTCGATCGGCACAGAGTGGGTGACGCTCCATGGCGCCACTGCGCCGACGTCGAGCGGCCCGGCGATTTTGGCGATACCGTCCTGCGTATTCGTGTGAACCACGCGCTCCGAATACTGCACGCCGGCCCGCGCCGCGGCGACCGCGCCGAGGCCGATGCCGGTTGCGACGGCCGCGTTGTTCGTCACTTTTGCCGCGAGCGCGGCGCCTGCGATACCGGCGCCGGCGGTGGCGCCTTCAGAGTAGAGCGAGCTACAGCCGCTCAACGCCGATGAGATCGCCACGACGAGCGCAGCGAGTGCCGTGGCATTGGGACGACCACGCCCGGCGGTTTGTTTTGCCCATTCGGCCCAGTCCATACTTTTTTGCATTTCCCTGTCTCTGCTCCTGCAAGTGCCTTTCGTTCGCGCGCGATAAACACCGAATGAACGAGTAACACGCGTTCCCCACCTGGCAATGCGTGTGCCGCATTTTGCAGGATGCTATTTGTAATTGGCAGAGGGAAAATGCAAGCAATTGCAAAAGATGGTGCGAGCAAAATCGGTTTCTGTCTGGCGCAGATCGATTTTGATTGGTGGTGCGAAGGGATTGGATTCGGAATTCGACGCGCGCAAGCAAGGGCTTTTTGCAAGCGCTGTCAGATGCACGATATCGGTACTCACGCGGCTTCTCCGCGTGAGTACCGTGTCACGCAGTTATTGCTCGGACTCGTCTTCCGCGCTTTCGTCGCCGTATGCGCTCAAGCGGTTGTACAGCGTCTTGAGACTCACGCCAAGGGCTTTGGCCGCACGCCGTTTGTCGCCGCCGCAATATTTCAGCGTGCCGAGAATGATCTGTTTTTGCGCGTCGGCGAGCGGCGTGCCGATCCATACGCTCATCGCATCGCCTTGGGTCATGGGCTTTTTCACCCGCGACGCGAGATGCGGATGCGGCAGCTCCACCGTCTTCTCCGCGAGAATGAAGGCGCGATACACCGCGTTCTTCAGCTCGCGCACGTTGCCTGGCCACGACCAGGTGCGCAGCGTTTCGATCGATTTTTTGCTGAAGCTTTTGCTCGTGCCTTCCTGCTGATTGAGCAGCGCGAGGAAGTGCTGCGCGAGCAGTTCGCGATCGTTCTCACGCTCGCGCAGTGGCGGCGCGCGTAGCGGGAAAACCGCGAGCCGGTACATGAGGTCTTCACGCAGACCGTTTTCTTTGACCGCGACCGCCGGGTCGCGATTGGTCGCGGCGATCACGCGCACGTTGCCGCTGATCAGGTCATTGCCGCCCACGCGATAAAAGGTGCCCGTTTCGAGCGCGCGCAGAAGCTTGACCTGGCGCACCGGCGCCATTTCGGTAATCTCGTCGAGGAACAGCGTGCCGCCGTTCGCATGTTCGAAGTAGCCGATGCGGCCTTGCACCGCGCCAGTAAAACTGCCTTTTTCGTGGCCGAATAGTTCGGCTTCGATGAGTTCGTCGGGAATCGCGCCGCAGTTCACGGCGACGAATGGCGCGTCCTTACGGCCGCTTTGATCGTGAATCGTGCGGGCGATCAATTCCTTGCCCGTGCCCGATTCGCCGATGATCAGCGCGGTCGCGTCGGTGCCGGCGACGCGTTCGATCTGCTCGTACAGATCCAGCATCACCGGCGACGAGCCGTACAGCAGGCCGTACGACTTCAGTCCCGCGATGCCGTCCGCGACGCGCTGCTTCGCCTGTGCCGAACCATTGCCGCCGGCGGAGACGGCGGGCGAGTCCAGGTCGATTGACGCCATAAACGGGGGTCCTGTGCAAATGTGTTCGTTGTTGCGGCGCGCAGGCCTGGGAACGAGATAAACCAGTCAAGCCGCTATCTCTCAAAGATTGATTTAACCACTTTGGCACCGTTTTCGGCAATCGATGTGAAGGCCTGCGGATACATTCGTTTCTGGTCGGTCGAAAGTCCCTGGCGCAGCGACCGCCTTGGGATTTAAGGTCAAAGTTACCGGGCACGGTGTTTGCGAATTCCACCCGACACGCGTGTGCTTTTTCTCGCGATCCGATGCCATTCGATGGCTCGTCACTGCGGGTGGCGCTTGCCGATCCGCAGGCCCGGCAGGCTCGCCGGAAAGCTCACGCGAACGCCGAACTCAGACCAGGAGTGAATGATGACTGACACCACGCAACAGCTTGCACTCGGCGGCCAGAAGATTGTCGAAGATCTGCGGGTGCTGCTGAAAGACTCGGAAGAAATGCTGCGGCTTGCCGCCAACGTGCCTGGCGAGGGCGTCGACGCTCTCCGTGACAAGCTGGGTACGCACGTCGAAACCCTGCAATCGGCGCTGGGCGACGCGCAGCAGAATGCGCAGCGTCGTTACCGGACAGCCACCGTCAATACCGAACGCTACGTGCGCCACAATCCTTGGCGTTCGATCGGCATTGCCGCGGGCGTCGGCTTCGTGCTCGGCGTCCTGACGACGCGCTAAACGCGCGTTCCGGTACCAATCCGCTTCATGAAGACAAGGAGTTCACGATGGCACGACCTAAAATCGGCATCTTCGGCGCGCTGATGGCGCTCGGTGGCTTTCTGGCTATCCGTTATGTGCAGCGCAGCCGCGCGGCTCAGATTCCGGTGGCGCGTGAATTGAGCCGTTGGGAAAACGAAGGCGGTACGGTGGCGGCGCCGGCAACCCCCGCGGCCAATGCGGCTCCGGCGGCCGATGTGAGCCCGGGCGCGCATGGCGCCAACGGCTCCGCGTATCCGAACGGCAACGGCGGCGCATGGCCGTTTCCTCGCAGCTGAGGGCACTGTTTAAACAGCGTCGCCGGTGTGCCGCCCTAGCGGGCGGCGCCCGGGTGCCTTGTTAATTTTGCCTCGATAAAGCCGTATAATAGGTAAATAGACAACAATGTCGGTTTATACCGGGGGTTTTGGCTCGATATTGTTGCAATATTGAATCAAGTCGGTGGTTGGCGTGTTTCGTTGAGGTTGGTGGGCGCTCACATTGGAGCACCTGGCAGCCCGGCAAAGCGCCAGGCCGTCGGCGCGCTTTTAAGCATGCGCCTTAGCATGTATTCCCACACCCACGCTTGCAGGCTTTCGAGACGCGATGCCACATGTACTGATTGTCGATGACGATGCCGGTACCCGCGAGGCGCTTTCCGCCATCATCGGGGAAGACGGCCTGACCACTGCCACCGCGGGCGATTTGCGCGAAGCGCGCATTCAACTGGTCCGGCAGATGCCGGACGTTGTCTTTACGGACCTGAAGCTGCCGGACGGCAGCGGGGTTGATCTGTTCGAAGATCTGGATCCGCGCTCCGGCGTGGAAGTGATCGTGATTACCGGCCACGCCACGGTCGAGTCGGCGGTCAACGCGCTGAAAATGGGCGCCACCGACTATCTGGTCAAACCGATCAACATGCAGCGCGTGAAGGCGATCCTCTCGCGCCTGCCGCGCGCCGGCGACCTGAAAGCGGAAATCGGCACGTTGCGCGGCGAGCTGCGCCGCATGGGCCGCTTCGGTCTGATGCTCGGCAATTCGCCGGCCATGCAGGAGGTCTATGACCAGATTGGCCGCGTCGCGCCGACCGCGGCTTCGGTCATGCTGGTGGGCGAGTCGGGCACCGGCAAGGAAGTCGCCGCGCAAACGCTGCACCAGCTCAGCTTGCGCCGCAAGCACGCGTTTCTCGCGGTGAATTGCGGCGCCATTTCGCCGAACCTGATCGAATCGGAAATGTTCGGCCACGAGCGCGGCTCGTTCACCGGCGCGGACCGTCAGCACAAGGGTTATTTCGAGCGCGCGAACGGCGGCACGCTGTTCCTCGACGAAATCACCGAAATGCCGATCGAGTTGCAGGTCAAGCTGTTGCGCGTGCTGGAAACAGGCATGTTCATGCGGGTCGGCACGACCAAGGAAATCGAAACGGACGTGCGCCTGATCGCGGCCACTAACCGCGATCCCGAGCAGGCCGTGCTGGAAGGCAAGCTGCGGCTCGACCTTTACCATCGGTTGAACGTGTTTCCGATCAGTTTGCCGCCGTTGCGCGAACGCGGTAAGGACGTGGAACTGCTGGCGCAGGCTTTCCTCGACGAACTCAACGAACGCCACAGTACCAAAAAGCATTTCCCCGCAGCCGTGAAGGACATGCTGATGTCGTACCCGTGGCCGGGCAATGTGCGCGAGTTGAAGAACTACGTGCAGCGCGCGCACATCATGTCGGGTTCGGATTCGGACAGCACGGCGACCGTGCCGCTGCAGATCACGCTGTCCAAGCCCGCGGCCGGCACCGCGATCACGATTCCGTTCGGCACGTCGCTCGCCGAAGCGGACCGTCAGCTGATTCTGGCGACGCTCGAGCAGTGCGGCGGCGTGAAGACGCGGGCCGCCGAGATTCTCGGCATCAGCCTGAAGACGCTGTACAACCGCCTGGTCGAGTATGGCAACGACGCGCGCGAAGACGGCGATGCCGCCGACGAATCGCGCGCGCTGGGCGGCGCGGACGCTTAATCGTCGCTGCGTGTCAGCGGCGTGCCACCCGCGCCGCTGACACCGTTCACCACCGCCGATGTGATCCTGCCGGGCGCATCCGTAACGGCACAGGCCTTGCTGCATTCCAGTGGAACGCAAACGAGGACAAATAACATGCCGGAATACGCTGCCGCTCCCGTGCTTCCCTTGCCGATGCATGCTCACCGCCCTGAGCCGATCGAGCCGCCATCAGCTCCTCCGATTGCGCCACCGAGTCCCGGCGAGCCCGACACCATTCCTGTTCCGAGTCCCGATCCGGGGCCGCAACCGATCGAACCCATCGAACCAGTCGCTCCGCCGATTGGCGATCCGCCGCCGCAGCCCACGCAAACGCCACAAGCCAGTCAGGGGTGGCCGTCACCGTCGCCACGCATGCAACTCTGACGCGTTCCGTGCGTTGCGGCACAGTCCGACGTCGAGAAGTTATGTACTTGTTACAAAGCCGGCGCATCTTTTACCGGCAAATTACCTTGGCGGCCCCTAGACTGTATTGATGCCGCAAAACTGGCGGCAGGCTTCCCCTTGGAGGCGTGGATCATGAGACATCCAGCACTGCGACGTTCAGCGCGTCATTCGAAGCGCGATTCCCGGCCGGGCGGCAGCAAGGACAGCGCAACGGCGTCGCCCGATCCGGCAGGGCAGAACCGCGTCGCGCCCGATGCGCCGCCAGACGGCGAGCACAACCAGGGCGGCGTGCGGCCAGAAGGGCTTGAATACCAGCGCGACCTGGGCTCGGAGCAGGACGCCTGAGACGGTTCGACGACCGGTAAGAGGCGTTCCGGTTTCGTCAGATAAAGCAGAAAAAATTTCTTCGTGGCGGAGCGGCGCTGCGCGTTCTTGCTCGCTCGTCACATTTGCATACATTTTTATTTCCAACATCTCAAAAAACGGCACGCGACTTGCATGCACCTTTTTGGCACATATCCGTATGCAACGAAACAACTGAACTAGGTGGAGCACCAATGAGCAGACTGATCGTGGTATCGAATCGTGTCGCGCCGACCCAGGAAGGCCGTCCCGCAGCGGGTGGCCTCGCTATCGGCGTGCTGGACGCGTTGAAGGAAACCGGCGGAGTCTGGTTCGGCTGGAGCGGCGAGACGGTGAGTGAGCCGAGCGCTCCGGTGATCGAGAAACAAGGCAACGTGACGTACGCGACGGTGGGCCTCACCAAGCGCGACTACGACCAGTATTACCGCGGTTTTTCCAATGCGACGCTGTGGCCGACGTTCCACTATCGCAATGACCTGTCGCGCTACGACCGGCAGGAATATGCGGGCTACCAGCGTGTGAACGCGACGCTCGCGAAGCAACTCAAGGAGTTGCTCAAACCCGATGACATCATCTGGGTCCACGACTATCACCTGCTGCCGTTCGCGCGTTGTCTGCGTGAACTGGGGGTGAAGAATCCGATCGGCTTCTTCCTGCATATTCCGTTTCCGGTGCCGGAAGTATTGCGGACCATTCCGCCGCACGAAGAACTGGTCAAGGCCATGTGCAGCTATGACGTGATCGGCTTCCAGACGGAGGCGGACCGCCAGTCGTTCGTCGACTTCATCGAGCGCGGCCAGCACGGCACCTCGAGCGAGGACGGCATGGTGCACGCGTACAACCGCTTCGTCAAAGTGGGCGCGTATCCGATCGGAATCTATCCGGACGCGATTGCCAAGGCCGCCGAACAGTTCACCGACCGTAAGCCGGTGCGCAGCCTGCGCGACGGCATGCGCGGGCGCAAGCTGATCATGAGCGTGGACCGTCTCGATTATTCGAAGGGTCTGGTGGAACGCTTCCAGGCCTTCGAGCGGCTGCTGCTGAACGCGCCGGGTTGGCACGGTCGCGTGTCGCTGGTGCAGATCGCGCCGCCGACGCGCGCGGACGTGACGACTTACCAGCGGATTCGGCAAACGCTCGAGGGCGAAGCCGGCCGCATCAACGGCCGGTTCGCGCAGCTCGACTGGACCCCGATTCAGTATCTGAATCGCAAATACGAGCGCAATCTGTTGATGGCGCTATTCCGCCAATCTCAGGTCGGCTATGTGACGCCGCTGCGCGACGGCATGAATCTCGTCGCGAAGGAATATGTCGCCTCGCAGGATCCGGCCGATCCGGGCGTGTTGGTGCTGTCGCAATTCGCCGGCGCCGCCGAGCAGTTGCCGGGCGCGCTGGTCGTCAATCCGTTCGATCTGTCGCAGATGGCCGAAGCGCTGGAGCGCGCATTGTCGATGCCGCTCGCCGAGCGACAGGCGCGGCATGCCGACATGATGGCGCCGATGCGCGAGAACAATCTGTCCGTCTGGCGCGATACATTCCTCGCCGATCTGCGCAACGTCGCGACGGCCTCTTCGGTGGCCGCTAAAGCGGTAAAGCTCGCTGACGTGACCGCATCGTCGTAGCCGGATTAGCGGCCGCGCGGCTTGCGGTTGCGCCGCGCGTGCTGGTCACGTCGTTGAAGCTATGTGGATGGTTCTGGATGAGAAGAAGGGCGCGAATCGCGTGATGCGAAACGCGCCCTTTTTGCACAGCTGCGTCCGAACGACTCCGGTCAAGCGTTCAGGCCGCTTGCGCGATGCCCCGGCTGCACCACCCGCATCGTGCTGATCACGGCGGCGAGTGCCGAGAAGCACGCGGCGACATAGAGCGCGATGGTCGGCCCGTGCTGCGGCGCAACGCCGAAGATCAGCGCGACCAGCGCCGCGCCGAGCGTCTGCCCGGTCAGGCGCGCGGTGCCCAGCATGCCGCTCGCGCCGCCGCTGCGCTCGCGCGGCGCGGAGGACAGCATGGTGCGATTGTTCGGCGACTGGAAGATGCCAAAGCCCGCGCCGCACAGCGCCATGCGCCACGCAATCTGCATGGCGTCGGGATGCGCGCCGAGCGTGGCAAGTAATATCAGCCCCGCCGTCATGGCGGCCAGTCCGACGCCGCCCAGCCATCCCGACGACACCTTGTCCGATAGAAAGCCCGCAATCGGCGCCGCGATGATGATCACGGCCGGCCAGGGCGTCATGAGCAGCCCGGTTTCCACCTGCGACAATCCCAGTGTTTCCTGCAACAGAAAGGGCAGTGACACGAAGGCGAGCATCTGCGCGCAGAACGAACAGACCGAGGTGCCGATCGAAAGCGCAAAGATGGGAATCCTGAGCAAATCGACCGGCAGCAGCGGCGCCGGCTGCGTCAACTGACGGCGCACGAAGAAATAGCCGATCACCACGGCCGCAATCACTTCGATCGCGACGTAGCCGAAGCGCTCGCCGTGGCCGAGTCCGTCGACGGCAAAAATCAGCAGGCCGAATACGAACGCGTTCATCACCGCGCTCAGGTAGTCGTAGGGGGATTCGTGACCGCGGTTCATCGGCAGCGCCTTCAGGCCGCCGACAATGGCCGCGATGCCGATCGGCACGTTGATCGCGAACAGCCACGGCCACGAGGCGACGGCGAGCACGCCGGAAGCGACGGTCGGCCCGACCGCCGCCGACACCGCGACCACCATCGCGTTGATCGAGACGCCACGCCCCAGCTGACCGGGTGGATAGATCATGCGCACCAGCGCCGTGTTCACGCTCATGATGCCCGCCGCGCCGAAGCCTTGAATCACGCGGGCGAGCGCGAGCGTCGGCAGCGAAGTCGACATCGCGCAACCGAGCGAGGCCACCGTGAACAGGATCAGCCCACCGAGGTAGATGCGCCGGTAGCCGATGCGATCGCCGAGCGAGGCAAGCGGCAGCAGCGAGATGGTGATCGCGAGCTGATAGGCGTTGACGACCCAGATCGAACCCGCGGCGCTGGCGTGCAGGTTGCGCGCGATAGTCGGCAGCGCCACGTTGGCGATCGCGCTGTCGAGCACCGCCAGCGTGAGGGCGAGCGCAATGACCAGCATTGCCCAGTAGCGCTGCGGAACCGGCAGGCCTTGTTCGGTGTTGTCCGATAACGCGGTGTCGGGGGCGAGTGTGTCGGCCGCTTCGGGGGGAAGGGCGCCGTCCTTGCGCGATGGTTGTGCGTGCATCGATTGTTCGAGTTGTAGGGGAAGGCTCACCGGTCACGCGACGAGTCACGCGCGTTGCTCGCCGCCATCGAAAGAGCCGGCCGTCGCAACGACGATGCCGGCGCGCCGGCATCGCGTCTCGCGCATTATTTGAGTTCGTACAGGCCGGTATGAGTGGTCGAGTCGAGTTCGTTCAGATGCGTCATGAAACGCGCCACTGCGTTGGTGGTGTCCGCGTTGATCGGCAGATGCGGCACCCGCAGCGCGTGCAGACGGAAGATGTAGCGGTGCGCCTTGTCGCCACGCGGCGGCGCGGCGCCGCCGAAGCCGACCGTGCCGTAATCGTTGCGCACCTGCAGCGCGCCTTGCGGCAGCAACGAGCCGTCCGCCTTGCCGGCATTGCGCGGGAGCGAGCGGGCGTCGGCCGGAATGTTCACCACGACCCAGTGCCAGAAGCCGCTGCCGGTCGGCGCGTCGGGATCGTGAACGGTGAGGGCGAAACTTTGGGTGTCGGGCGGCGGCGCTTCCCACTGCAATGCCGGCGAGATGTTTTCGCCGTCTACGCCGAACGCCTTGTCGTGATATTCGTGGGCTTTCGGCATGAAGCCATTGGTGGGAAATTCGTCGGACCAGAGACGGAATTCTGCCATGATGTGCCTCCCTTCTTGAGTGGTTCTGGGATGGTCGGGGCGAGTGGTTGTGGAACCGCTTTGCAGCGCCGCGCGCCACGCATAAGTGCCCCGAGTTAGCCAATCGAGTGTATCACCAGCGGGCTTCGCGCTCGCGCGGGCAGGAAGGTCTACAAGCGGCTTTCAGCCGCGTTCCTCGAAGCTCGGCGCGTCGCTCTTCAGCCAGTCGACGAGCCGCTGCAAGATCCCTTCGATATCGCGATTCGCCCCACGCAAAGCGCATTCCCACACCACGGCGACGCGCCAGCCGCTCGCGAGGAGCGCCGCGCGAACCTTGTCGTCGTTGCTGCGATTGCGGCCGATCTTGTCGCGCCAGAACTCCGGCCGCGTTTGCGGCCACTTGAAAAGACGACAGTCGTGGCCGTGCCAGAAACAGCCATGCACCAGCACGACAGCGCGGTAGCGCGGCAACACGATATCCGGGCGTCCCGGCAGATCGCGCGCGTCAAGACGGAAGCGGAAACCCTGGCGATGCAGCAGGCTGCGGATCAGAATTTCGGGCTTGGTATTGCGCCCGCGGATGCCGGACATCATCCGGCTGCGCGTCGCGCTATCGACGATATCCACCATGTCTAGCGCCTGCCCAATGCGTCGACAAGCCGCCCACGCACACCTATTGATCGCTCACGCGTACAGCGAAAGAGTTTGCTTCGAGCCATGGCGCGTCTCCTCGGCGAGCAGGGTTTGCACATGCGGCAGCATGATGCGCGCTACTTCGCGCATGACCGGCATCACGACGCTGTTGCCGAACTGCCGGTAGGCCTGCGTGTCGCTCACCGGGATTCTGAAGGTATCGGGAAAGCCCATCAGCCGCGCGCATTCGCGTGGCGTGAGGCGGCGGGGCCGCAGCGCCTCGCCCTGATAGACGAGGATTTCCGAACCGTCCTTGTGATAGCGCGCCGACAGCGTGCGCGTCACGCTGTTCGGATAAGCCATGCCGAAGCCGAAGCCGTTGCCCGCCGCGCGGTGTTTCTCCGCGTAGTTCTGCAGATAGGTCCAGAGGTTCGGCGTAAGCGTGTACTTGGGTTGCACGCGTCGGCTCGCGTGATCGAAGAAACGGTCGTGGTCCCACGGCAGCACCGGCTCGCTGCCGTCTGTGCGATGCAGGATCGAGCCGAGGCGCGGGCCGTTGTCCGGCAACTGCAGATCGTCCCACGAGAACGAGGTTTTGCCGCGAAACCCGACGATGATGATCCGCTCCCTGTGCTGCGGCGTGAAATGCTGGCCGTCCACCACGCGATAGTGCACTTCGTAACCCAACTCGTCGCGCAAGGTCTGCAGGATCACGTCGAAGGTGCGGCCCTTGTCGTGCGACAGCAGGTTCTTCACGTTTTCCAGCAGGAATGCGGCGGGGCGCTTTGCCGCGATAATCCGCGCGACGTCGAAAAACAGCGTGCCCTGCGTGGTGCACTCGAAACCATGCGGCCGGCCGAGCGCGTTCTTCTTGCTCACACCGGCGATCGAAAACGGCTGGCATGGGAAGCCGCCGAGCAGCACGTCGTGGCTCGGCACTTCTTCAGCCGGAAACGAGACGATATCGCCGATCAGCGCGTGCTCGCCGCCGCTCGGGTAATTCTCGCGATACGTCTTGGTCGAAAAGTCGTTCCACTCGCTGGTAAAGACGCAGTCGCCGCCATGCGCCTCGAAGCCCATGCGAATCCCGCCGATGCCGGCGAACAGGTCGATAAAGCGGAACTGGGCGCTGTCGCCCGCGCTGCGCCTGGCTCGCGCCCGGTTTTGCAGCAGATCGCGCAAGGCGGGTTCCAGCATCGCCGGGCAGGGTGTTTCGCCTTTTTCCCAGCGACGCACCGTCTTGATGTCCTTGCCGACATGCGCGGCGATTTCGCGTTGAGTGAAGCGGGCGCGCGCTTGCTGGAGCAATGCGAGCGGTGCGGCGAGGGTCACGGGTGTCCTTGCTGGGAATTTTTGCGGACATTATGACCTAAGGTCGTCCCATTTCCCTATTTTTTGCGTCGCTTGGGCAGAAAATTTCCAGCGTTGGCACGCGTTGCCACGGGAGGTCCGCGCCTAAATGCGGCTGTCACAGTTGCGCGTGTAAGCTTCCAGCGTGACGCAAAATCCCTGCGTTGCGACGTGTTGAGGCCGCGACATGGTTCGCGGCCGTTTTTTTAAGTCGTGAGCAATGGGGATACGGCCGGCCCGGAAGAGTCGGCGGCTCAGGCTCGCAGCGCCTCAGGCAGTGTGGTGGGCGCTGGCCGGATAGGGTGGCGGAAAGAGGGCGGCGGAGGCCGGGGCCAGTGCGTCCCATGCCAGTTGAGGCTCGGCCTGGAACTGGTCGAGCTGAAGCAGAAGGCTGTCGACCGCGCACAGTTGTGCATGTGACAGATTGCCGGCGTCGAGCAACTGGTAGAGGCGCTTGCGCCAATACGCGGCCGACAGGATCGGCCCGCCCAGATCGCCGTGTAAAGACGGCCGCATCACACGCGCAATGTGCGCAATGTCCCGATCGATCAGTGCAGCTTGGGACGACCCCGAAAGCGTAATCAGTGTACGGTCCATGGCTCCTCCATGGCACCCTTTACGGCAGGCTGCGCCGGAACTTTAGGGCTATTTGAAAATATTTTTTGCAGCGCTCGTTTGGGCAGATCGGCGACGTGCGGCCTCGGGCACACCCGTTGCTGAATACGGATACTGGCGTAATCTCGCGCCGGCATTCCAAATAGTGGAGCCGAATATGAACAAGGACCAGGTGAAGGGTGTGGCCGAGCAGGTCAAGGGCAAGGTCAATGAAGCAGTCGGCAAGGCCACGGACAACCCGGGCAAGGAATTGAAGGGCGACCTGCAACAAGGCGCTGGCAAGGTGCAGAAGGCCTATGGCGACGCTAAAGAAGACGCCAAGGACAATGCGAAGCGCAACGCGCCGTAATCGGCTGCGACCAGATTGACGGAAAAGGCGCCTCGGCGCCTTTTTCCGTTTCTGAGCGGTGCCTTTGACCGTGAACGTCTTGTCTTGGACAGTGGGCTATCGTGCCGATGGCGATTTTCGCCTGGGAGTAACCCGGGGACGGCACGCGGAGCATTCCGCACGCGGAGCGTCGCCTTTAGACTTGGCGCATCCAACACGGAGACGGCGCCCATGACACCCGAGAAAATTCTTTCGATGTTCGAACGGCAATACCTGGAGGGCAAGACGCCCGTCGATCTGGAGCAGACTTGCGCGAGTTTTGCGAGTTGGCTGGCGGTGGCGTGGGAGTTGCTCGACGCAGAGCAGAAGACGCTGCTCCTGACGATCGGCGCGACTCTGTGGCGTGAAGGTTATAACTTGCGCGCCGGCGCGGCGACGAAGGATTTGTGGTGAGTCGCGCCTCGCGAGCGTTGCTGCGTTCGCAGTGCGATGCTCGCAATACGTCGACGCACGAGCGCGCCGTGCCGGCGTGGCCTCTGAGCAGCGCGCCGACGCGTTGTACCAAGTCGGTTTATATTTGACGATCCCGCGTTGGTATTTTGGGCGCCGGTCCTCCAGCCGGCGCCGAAGCCCGATGCCTCATGCCCCTATCAGGCCGCAACATTCGCACAAGGGTTACATCGTCACATGACCGATCTATCTGCTTTTCCGATCACGAATAAATGGCTTGCTGAGCATCCGGACCGGATTCAGCTCTACTCGCTGCCTACGCCCAATGGCGTGAAGGTGTCGATCATGCTCGAAGAGACGGGTTTGCCGTATGAACCGCATCTCGTGCGCTTCGATACGAATGATCAGATGACGCCGGAGTTTCTGTCGCTCAATCCGAACAACAAGATCCCCGCGATCATCGATCCGAATGGGCCGGACGGCAAACCGCTGCCGCTGTTCGAATCCGGCGCGATCCTGATCTATCTCGCGGACAAGAGCGGCAAGTTTATTCCGCAGGACGCCGCCGGCCGCTATGAAGCGCTTCAGTGGGTGATGTTCCAGATGGGCGGAATCGGGCCGATGTTCGGGCAGGTGGGTTTCTTCCACAAGTTCGCCGGCAAGGAGTATGAAGACAAGCGTCCGCGCGATCGTTACATCGGCGAAGCGAAAAGGCTGCTCGGCGTGCTGGATCGGCAACTCGAAGGGCGCGACTGGATTCTCGGCGATACGTACTCGATCGCCGATATCGCCACCTTCCCGTGGGTGCGCAATCTGATCGGTTTCTATGAGGCGGGTGAGCTCGTCGGCATTCAGGATTTCCCGAACGTGACTCGCGTGTTGGCGGCGTTCGTCGCGCGACCGGCCGTGGCGAGGGGTCTGGAGATTCCGAAGCGGCCCGCGTAGGCGAGTCGTGAGGCCGGGCGGGGGGGTGGCGTCCGGCCGTGGTTTAATGAAGTCACCGCGCGAGTTGCGTTAGGTCTCAGTACCCATTGGTCTGCTTCGAGACCGGCGGTAGTGGGCAGCAACTCGCGCTGGGCGAGTTGCCCGGCTGCTCTGTCAGGGTAAAGCGCCAAGTGTTATGGTTGAGCAGGGATCATTAGGATGCCAAATATAAAATTCCCTTGCTGAATTATGTGCCGCTTTTTCGGTGGTCAATAAGAGTACGTCGGCCGTACTCATCACCGACCCAAAGGTGTCTGGCATGTCGGCGTGAATTTCGACTTGCCGGCTATCGGCAGCGAGCCGGTGAAATATTCGTTCTGGAAGTCGATCAACAGCAACGCCGTGCGGCGAGCGATGAGCGAGGCCGGGGCCCAGGCATGCGGGATGCTGCGCAGTGTTCGGTTGGACGCGCGGTTCTCTTTGATGGCGCTCGGAAAGGAACCGGGTCTAGGATTGGGGACGCATCGCAACAACGCCGCGGGCAAGACTAGGTCTGAGCGTGATTTGCACAGATCGCAGCTCGTTTTCTCGTCTTGAAGGTACTCGCTGACTGGCTGAATCGTTATAGCGTCAGCCTTACCAAATATCTCAAGAAATCATTGATTGTCGCTATCCGCGTAGCGGGATAGTCGCCGCACACTCCGGAATAGGTCATGGATCAACCGCAGCATCTTCGGATTGCCGGGCTCGACGGCCTGCGCGCACTGTCCGTCATAGCGGTCTTTCTTGCGCATACTGGCCTTGCGGGTGTGGTGGGAGGCGGATATGTCGGCGTCGATGTATTTTTCGTTTTGAGCGGCTACCTCATCACAAGCTTGCTCGTAACGGAGCATTCGCGCACCGGGCGGATTGATTTGCCGGCTTTTTATTGGCGGCGCGCCCGGCGCCTTTATCCCGCTTTATGTCTGATGCTGGCCGGCGTCACACTCTATTGTCTGATATTTCCCGTTGCCTTCAGGGTTGGGTGGGAAGTCTTACCGGCTTTCTTCTACGTGATGAATTGGGTTCGTGCGCTCGGGATCTACGACGCTCATCTCACCGGACATGCATGGACATTGGCAGTCGAGGAGCAGTTTTACCTGGTTTGGCCGCTGATTCTGCTGGTTGTATTGAAATTCTGGCCACGTCGCGCCTTGATCGCATTTGCCCTTCTGACCGTTGCGGTGATCTGTTGGCGCTCGTATCTCATCTCGCTTGATCTTCCCATGGCCCGCATTTATTGCGGCTTTGATACTCATTCCGACGGGCTTCTGATCGGCGCTTTGCTGGCGGTGATGCCTCGCCGATGGGCAGTCAGGGCCGGGAAGTTGTGGCCGGTTGCTGCTGTGTATCTGTCTTTCGTATTGCTCAGCGAAACCGGCATTGAGTTTTCGTTGCGAGCGGTGGGATATCCGCTGACGCCATTGGCCGCGGCATTCATCGTCGCGAAGGCCGTCACGCAACAGCGCTCCGCTCTGGTGCGGGCGCTCAGCATTGCCCCGCTAGCGGGGTTCGGTCGTGTTTCGTACGGCTTTTACCTCTGGCATTACGTTGTGCTGCAGTCGATGCTCTACGGCGGGTACGAAACCATGGGCGCATTTTTCGGTGGATTTTCTCATCCGAGAATCGCCATGGTGACGATCACATTCGGTGTGTCAATCGCACTGACCCTTTTCTCGTGGTTTGTCATCGAAAAGCCGGCTATGCGATTGCGTTTCCCTTGGAGGCGCAACGTGGCGATGGCTTGAGCCGATGGCACGGACGCGAGCTTCACGCTCATGAGCGTACGAGCCTCGCCAAATGGGCGGCGTTTATCGCGTATTCGGCTACGGATAGTCGGGCGACTACCCTTCAATTGTTTAGTTTTTGTGTAAGGCAGTAGAGATTGTTTTATTCGCCGGTCGGGCAAGGCATGGTAAGTTGCGTGATGGTCGGCCCATTGCAGAGAGGTGGTTCATGAATCTGGTTACGACGCTTCGCCGCGGGCACCTTCTGAAACACATCGATCTGTCGGGCGTCGGCCTGGAGATTGGGCCGTATGACCAGCCGACCGTCTTCAAGTCGGAAGCGGACGTCCGGTATCTGGACTGGAAAGACAAAGAGCAACTGGTGCAGGAGTGTACGCATCCTGACATGATCGTCGACATACCCGATATCGATTATGTGGTTCATTCGAATCGGTACTGCGACTATATCGCCGATAAGTTCGACTACATTATCGCGAATCATGTGATGGAGCATGCGCCGAACATGATTCAATGGCTGTCCGATCTGTGCGACATGATGCAGCCGGGCGGCGTTCTGTTTCTCGCGCTGCCGGACAAGAAGTTCAGTTTCGACAAGTACCGGCAGGATACGGCGCTGAGCCATTTTGTGGCCGAGTATCTGGCGGGCGTCGAGGACATTCCGCGCGAACATCAAATCGAATGTGAAATCTACTACGACGAAGCATTCGTCAACAAGCCGATGCATGTGGCGGATAAGCTGGATATGAACCGCATCATGGAGAAGCTGAAGGCGCCTCCGCATGTCGGCATTCACAGCCATGTTTTCGAAAGCGGTACGATCGTGTCCAAGGTTTTGAAGCCTATCCTCATGATGGGTTTCGTGGAATTCAATCTGGTCGACTTTGTGCCTGCGCGCGGCGAGACCGGCGGAGAGATGATCATTGTTCTTCGCAAGGAACCGCCTCGCGTGGAACTGGCCACCGAAGAGTTCTACAGTGCCGCGGTGGAGACGACGCATACGTCGAACACGGCTGACACGGCTGACACCGTTGACGCGGTCGCCACGGCGCAGCGGCTGGCCGATGCCGAGAAAGCCGTTGCGGAATTGCGCGCGAGGCTTGCAGTGATGCAAGAGGAAATCGCATCGAGGACGTCGACGATCAGTGCGCTCGAGTCGTCCACGTCCTGGCGAATCACCGCACCGTTGCGCGCCGCGGTGACCAAGCTTCGAGGGCTCGGCCCGGGCGGGCGAAACGTCTCGTATTGAAGGGCCACGTCGAAGCGATTGTTGTACGTTCGCCATGAGACATCTTCGACCGGCCGCTGTCAGTTGTCAGTGCAAATCCGCAGGGTTGCCGCCCATCGCTCGATAAAGATCGCGCACAAACTCTTCGCTGATCACGTCCCATTCCGGTGAGGCATAAAGCACGTCCTCGGGGTTCTTCTTGCCCTGTGCGTGCCGCAGTGTGCGCACGGTCAATTCGAGGGCCATCGCCTCTTCATAGAGAGGGTGGCCGGGGCGGAGGCGGTCGTCGTTGTCCATGCCTGATTTTCGGCAGCCACCGAACAAACTTTAGATGCAGCCTCGCAAGCGCGCATGGAATGGCCGCGTGGCGTTTGTCTAAGCCCGATAGGCGCGCATGTCGTCGACGATTGGGACAACGGCAAGAGTAAGAAGGACGATCGCGAGAGGAATGGTCGACACAAATCCCAAATGCCTGAAACCTACAGCGCCGGCAACGCCGCCCCCGAGGAACGACAGCAACAAGGATCCGAGAAGTGCCAGTTTCTGGCGATCGCCTCGGACCGGATTACCGGACGCACCACCGAAATTCCAGTAAAACAGCTTGCCAAGCTCGATGCCAATATCGGTTACCAAACCGGTGACGTGCGTCGTCCGAATCTCCGCCTTCGAAATTTTGGTGATCATGGCGTTCTGCAGCCCCATCACGTAGCAGAGAAGACAGACTGTAGCCGGGACGAACAGCACACGGTGCTTCTCCAGATTCGAGCCGAGCAAACCGAAGAGTAGAAGCAGTGACGCCTCGAGCATCAATGGCATTGCATACTGGCTATGCAAGTGCTTGCGGTGCCCCCAATTGATCAGGATCGCCGAGGTGGCCGCTCCGACAAGGAAGGACATTAAGGAACTGAATCCGGCCACCACCACGTCGATGTCGCCAAGCGCGAAGTTATCGGCAAGCGACGACACGATGCCGGACATGTGTGACGTGTACTGACCCACAGCAAGGAATCCGCCGGCATTGGCCGCCCCGGCGACAAACGCGAGCGAACGCCCAAGCCGGCGATTGGTCTCGTCGTTGCGCTCTGGCTTGGTCAAACCGCGAAGGTAATTGATGGGCATGTGATTACCCTCGGTATCGGCGCTTGGTATCGGCGATGTGGCCAACACATGTTGCGTAGGTGTGAGTCGATGCTAACACGAAACAATGCTGCCTCTGCTGGCCTGGCGTCGCGCGTTTGGCCTCTGTCAAGCTGACGGCCGCAGTAGGGCGATCGACCTCGGCGCATCGCGACACTCAATAGCTGTATCCCAGTGTGAGCATCACGGAGCGATCGTCGCCAAGCGCCACGGCGTTGCTCAAGCCACCCGTGTAGTAGTGCTTGTTGAAGACGTTGCTCACACGCAGCGCGGCGCGCCAGCGCGGCGCCGTGTAGCCCACGCCCACATCGCTGACCACGAAGCCCGGAATCGTCATGCCGTACGCGTAGAGATTGCTCTGGCCGCGCACGCCGCCGTTGATTTCCCAGCGATACAGTTCGCCCGGCAGCTTGTAGCGCGCGAACACATTGAAGCTGTGGCGCGGCACGTTGTTGATGCGTTCGCCGTCGGTCGAAGGTGTCTGGCCGCCGTCGTCGGCAATCACCGCCGACGTATACGCGTAGCCGCCCGTCACGCTCAGATGATTCGTCGGCGCGGTGTTGAAACTGAATTCGAAGCCGCGCGAATGCTCCTCGCCCACGGCGATGCTGTAGCCGTCGTTGTTCGGATCGTCTTCGAGCACGTTGCGTCGGCGCAGATCGAACGCCGCGACCGTCACGCTCGTGCGGCCCTTCTCGATGTCGAACTTCACGCCCGCTTCCCACTGCTTGCCCGTTTCCGGATCGAACGCGTTGCCGTTCACGTCCGCGCCGCTGTTCGGATAGAACGATGTCGCGTAGCTCACGTACGGTCGCACTCCCGGATACAGTTCGTACATCAAGGCAACCGAGCCGGTCGTGGCGTTCGAAGGATTGCGGCTGCGCGTGTCGGTGAGTTCGTTGAGCACATCGCTCGACGCGCTGTCGTAGCGCACGCCTGCGAGCACACGCCAGCGCTGGCCGAGCGCGATCTGGTCGCGCGCATAGAAGCCGAGATCGCGGATCGTCGTGTACGTATGCGTTTTCGGCGTGGACGGGCAGGTGATCGAGCCCGTGTAGACCGGGTCGTACATGTCGATCGAGCCGACCGTGCAGGTGGTCGAGGCGGCATCCTCCCGGCCGCGCATGTAGTCCATGCCGAAGGTGAGTTCGTGGCGGCCGAGCGCGGTGTCGAAGGTCTTCTGCGCGTTGTTGTCGAGCGAGATCGTGTCGCCGGACCATTGCGAATCAGTGGCCGTGCGGTTCAGCGTGTAGCCGTTCGAGGCGAGCTTGCCGTTGGCGACCAGCTGGCCGCCGAGTGAGAACTGTTGCCAACGGAAGTTCTGATTCACCGTCCAGCCCGAATCGAAATGATGCGCGAAGGCGTAGCCGACGCGCGCCTCGTGACCCGAGTACGGCTGCTGATCGGGCTCGCCGGTAAAGGTGCTGCGCGCGAGGCTGCCGTTCTTGTTCGCGAGCACCGAGCCGGACCACGGCAGGCCTTGCTGGCGGATGTAATTGCGTTCCTGGTAGCTCGTCAGGATCGTGAATTCCGTGCGCGGGCCGAGATCGAGTGATAGCGACGGCGCGATATAGCGATTGCGCGACCAGACGTAGTCGGTGGCGTCGTTCGAGTTCATCGCAAGCGCGTTGATGCGGAACGCGGCCTTGCCGTTTTCCGAGAGCGGCGTACCCATGTCGACGCTACCCTGGTAGTAGCCGTGGCTGCCCGCGGTGACATCGACGTCGGCGAAGGTATAGGTTTCCGGGCGCTTGCTGACCATGTTGACCATGCCGCCAGGCAGCACGAGCCCGGAGAGCAGCGTGGCCGGTCCTTTGAGCACTTCAATCTGCTGCAGGCCGAAGATTTCTTCAGCGAAGCGGTTGTTGATGGCGGTGCGCAGGCCGTCGAGATACACCGAATCCGACGCCGTCTGGCCGCGAATGATGAAGTCGTCCCAGCCGCGTCGGCCATACGTGCCCGAGATGACGCCGGGCACGTCGTGCAACGCGTCGTTGAGCGTCTGGGCCTGTTGCGCGTCCAACAGGTCGCGCGTGACGACGCTGATCGATTGCGGCGTTTCGTTCAAGGGCACCGACGATTTCGTCATCTGGGCGGAGGCGGGCATGTCGAACGCGGTCCCGGACACGCCGCTCGCGGTGATCTTCACGACGGGCAATTCGGCCGGGCCTGCCGTGTTCTGCGTACTGCCCGTACTCGCGGGCGTATTGGCGGACGTGCCGGTTCCGGCTTTCGGTGCGTTCTGGGTGGTGCGACTCGCTGCATCCGGCGCGGCGGCTTGCGCGAAGACGAGCGTGGGCGCCGCAAAGAAGGCAATCAGAAGTGCGGCATGGATCTGGCGGAAGCGCATCGAAGAACCCTTGTCGAAATGCGAATCATTATTAATTGAGTCGCGAATCCTACTACGGGTTATTCCCTACAATCAATGCGTGTTGTATCGACGCGAATATTTAGCGCGCTTGCGTTTTATTGGCAAAGGGGTGTCGTTGCCGTACCCGGTCTTGGCCAGCGATACGGATAGAGACGGTCATGACGCTGTTGAGACGAAAGGCGGTCATGGCAGGGACACCCGTTGGTACGTTCTGGGTGCGCCACGGATACCAATGATGCCTTGTGAGGCTTGCTGGGCAAGGGTTTCGGCCGAATTGCCGCCGAGTTCCTGGTCCCTGACAGGAATAATACGATAAGGCTGATAGGGAGTTACGGGAGATTTGTCAGATTTTATGCCCCCACCAGTGCCCCTAAAATCTGTCTCCTGAGGAAATACGGATGCGATTCCTGCGGCGCCCAGTTTGCATCTACCGGCCAAGTATGCCTAAATATCGCGCAACAACAAACAATGAGAGGGCCGCGATGGGAGATGTAGTTGGAGATATTGCAATTGGTGCCGAAGCGCAGGCGCCGCAAGTAGAGCTTCAGACTGCGACATTGCGGTTGTTACGGTGGGCCCACGACCTTTCTCTGCTTCGGCCCGAGGCGTACTTTCCTGGGGACGCTTATGCTCACCCGGAGTTCGATCAGATCACGGATGGCGCCGTCGCCTTTCTACGACAAAAGCAAATTCGGTTTGTCGGCACTGACGAAAGCCGCGGAGAGATTTCCGTGTTTCTCCAAAAGGCGGCGCCGGGCGACCGGGCATTAAAGGCGTTGCCTGCCTTCGCAGACGGTTACCGATTACGTTTCAGACAGGGCAATCCAGAGACCGTTTCCCCAACAAATGTCGCCGAAGCAGCTACTCCATGCGCGATGCATGTCGTGCAAGGTACGGCCCGCTATACCTGTGGCAGTTCTATTTCGGTGGGCAACGCTCGAGCAGCAGGTACGTTGGGTTGCTTGCTGCGAGACGCAGGCGGTCAGCTGTATGGGTTGTCCAATAATCACGTGTCGGGAAGTTGTAACTATTCGCCGACCGGGCTCCCGATTGTTGCGCCCGGCATTCTGGACGTGTCCCCGCACAATCCTCAGCCTTTCACAATCGGATTTCACGATCGACAACTGACGATGTTGATGGGCGACCCGACTGTCGTCAATTCTCAGCAGAACCAGGACGCGGCTATATTTCGAATCACGAACGACCAGTTGGTTTCGTCGATGCAGCAAAACTTCTACGATTCGCCTGCTACCGCGTTGCCGCTACGCGCGGGCATGGAAATCGAAAAGGTCGGCCGCACCTCCGGCCATACCCGAGGCCGCGTGATTTCTCAGCTCATGGGGCCGGCCGACGTAACCTACGGAGCGCCTCAGTACCATTTTAATGGCGTCGTATACTTCGATAACATGTTTCTCGTGCATGGAATAGGGGACAGATTTTCGGAGGGCGGCGACTCGGGATCCCTTGTCGTACACACGGATGCGGCCGGTGTGCGCCACGCAGTCGGGATCGTTGTCGCTGGCGGTACGGATTCTTCCGCTCCGGGCGGGAAAGTCTCGATGATTATGCCGATCACTCCTATACTGGCTTTATTCGGGATGAACTTGGTCGCCGGGCACAACGTCTAACCGAAATGAAGCCAAACGACGCCGCGAAGCATCTATACGAAACCTTGACGGCCCCCCGCGGGACGGTCAACGTTGCTGCTGTGCCTGATTCAGACTCAGGGTTTATGCTGAAGATTTGGGTTGCGGCAGGGTATGTGCTGCGCGATGCTCCGACGTGTTTTGATGGCTACCCGGTGAAGGTGGAAGCCCGCCCGCGTATCAATGCCGAACTGCAGGCGTAACCGCTGACTCGATCGGAATTCTGAGAATGGCCCAGCCTCGCGCTGGGCTTTTTCACATCTTGCCCTTAGCCCGAATTATCGGTCAGTGCTGCCGTCGAGCTTCTCCATCGCGCAAGGGCAATCCAGTTCGATGAGCCTCTTCTCGATCGTCGCAATCGCATCGTTGCGCTTTCGCAGACGCCCTCGGTGCCTCCACGGCGAGGTCAAGAAAAAGATACCTAGAGCTGCACCGGCACAGCAGACGAAAAGTGTCTGGTTACTGATCTTCTGTGCAAGGCCAAATTGCCAAACCATCTCTAGCGGCGTTCCGGTCATGAACAGCATTAGGATGCCGGCTCCGAACCCCAGCCAGTCGTTTCTTCTTTCTAAGCGTTTCAGCGTGCGTGTTTCCATCTCGGATGCTCGCAAGCGAAGGCATTCGTTGTTGCTAGGGTGATCAGGATCGTTGTATTTGCGAAAATCTTTGAATACGTCCATTTTTGCTTTTTGAAGTCTGGCCAAACTTATCTAACGGCATAAGCGCGGAAAGCTTTAATCTCGCCATACTGCCCGACGAGGCGAGCAAGTGTGATCAGCGCGCAACCATTCGCCGGTGCGCGCCATTGCGACCAGCTCAGCGACGACGAGATAGCAGAGCAACCCGGCGCGGGGGCTGTCGACAGGAGTCACGTCGCGCTAGCTCTCATCGATTGGGACTTCGTAGCGCGTACCACAGGCCTTGCAAACGACCGGCTCGACACTTCCTTGTGCATCGAGTGGTACAAGCGGCTGCTCCTCGCCGTTAAGGAAGCAGACCGGGCAGGGGAGATGCCCGTGCGGCCCTAGCTGGGACCAACGGTCGACAAAGTGTTGGATCTCCATGGGGGGCGCGTCGATCGCCTCAAGGTGATCCAGCAAGACGTGGAAAAGCGGAGCGTTCTGCATGTCGCCTCCATAGGCGGTATGCGTCATGTTACCCGGAGGTACACGAGAACGTCAGTTCCGCCTCCTGCGGCGTCCATCCGCGCACGCCGTGCGTCTGCATGTCGACTTGATGCATCTGCTTTCCCTTTTGGCTGCAGTACTCGTCCGCACGCTTGAGACTCGATGCTTTCACTTCGCCCCAAGGAGTCATGCCGCCGCGGACTTGGGTCGTGACGGTGTAGCGCCCATTGCCGGCCGGCGTCACATCTGAAATAGTCGTGCACGCAGCGAGCACGGTCAGTCCCATAAGCGCTATTCTTTTTTTCATTAATTATTCCCGTTTCTGTTCAGACAGATTTTGAAGGCTAAGTAACGTTCCAGCAACCTAAGGTCAATGCAATGCTGAGTTCGCTCCGGAGACTCTGATTGGCACGTGACATCAACCATGGCGGGGTATGAAATGGACATTGCGAAGGGAAAACGCGTGAGCGCCACGGAGGCGGCTGAGATACTTGGCGTGCCCCGTTACGCGATAAGCCGTATCGACCGAGCTGGCGAAATTATTAAGCGCTTCAAGCTCGGGCATAAAACGCACGTTTATGACCTCGATTCACTCTATGCATTTCTCGAAGCATCGTTGGTGAAGCCTATCCAGAAGCCGATCGTAACTAAGTCGACCGCTGTTCGTCAGCGCGTACGCGATTGGAGCCCGGAGAAAAAGCCATTTAGCCTGCGCGAATTTCTTGACGTCAAAGACGCCCCGAAAAAGAAACGTTAAGCTTCTGCGTTTCCTCGCAATCGCATATCGGAGCCAAGTTGAGCATTCTGACGAACGACGAACTGGTGCTGCTAACCGGCGGCCTGAAGCAAGGCGCGGCTCAAATTCGCTGGATCGAGAGGCAGATGGGAATCAAGGCGCCGCGGAAGGTGGACGGGCACCCGATGATCACGTGGGAGCAAGTAAACGGACGGCCTGAGGAGCGCGTAAGGACTCGTCCGAAATGGAAAATGTCCTTGTAGTCTGGAGCGCAGTCGGACGGGCCGTCGATTAATCGTTCGCTGCCTGGATCATCTCAACCAGAGCCGTGATCCTTTTTCGCAGGTCGAGTACGTCGAGATCAGCAGGTTGCTCGCAGACCTTTTTTGCCACTTTCACCTTATCCACATCATCGAAGACGGTTCCGCTGGCAATGGCCTTCTTTGATCGCGCAGTGTTTGCGGCGAAGAAGTGCAAGGCGTGATCAAATTGTCCGACACTAACGGGACCGGCATAGCGATCGCCGTAGACTTCTTCGATTGCCTTATGGAGCAGTTTAGGTTCGACGTAATTCTCGATCTCACGGCCCATCGTCACCCAGCCAATGCCTCCATCCTCGTCGAATTCGCCTAGCACTCGCTTCTTCGTCGCGTTGATATGAGTGTGGGAACTGCGCTTATCGCTGTCAATGATAATTGCGAGGTGTCGATTCAGTCGGCGCAGTGCGATGAAGTCATCGACCTCCTGATCTGAAGCGCTCAAGTGACTCAGCAGACGGCCGCCATAGAACATGATTGAATAGTGTGTTCCTTCAATCAACCCTGGTGCGACCGCACGGATCCAATGCTTGATGTAAATGCGATCAGACGGCCCTTCAACCCATATGATGGCATTTGATTGAACCAGGTCCGACGCTTTGTAACCCAAGTCCTGGCAGATCGAGAAGCGCTGATTTGGTAGGAGTGCCGCATCTAAGCTCGTTACGCCATCTCGATTGTAGACGTGAAACACAGCCGCTCCAGGCGTGTCAATGAATGCAGCGGAATGCGTAGCAATGAAGTACTGATTGCTGGTGTTTTTCGATAAGTAGCGGATCAACTTCCGTTGCAAAAGGGGATGAAGGTGTATCTCGGGTTCCTCGATGCAAACAATCGAATTCGTGAGCAGCGTACAGAAGGACGCAAGCATTACGACCTCATGTATCCCAGTGCCTAGAGACTGGAGTGGCAATAGCTTTTCGCCGATGTGCACCAACACATGATTACGGTCAAATGGGATCTCGATTTTTGCCATCGGCTCATCAGTGACCGTGCGAAGGAAGTCGTTTATCTGCTCGAACTGTTTGACTTTGCCTCTTTCGTCTAGCCCCGGATTTTGCAGATTTGCCAAAGCACTGATCAGGCCCTGGCCGCTGTGATCGAATTTCGATCCGTCGTTGTCACCGATCGCTCTAATGGCTGGTATCAGGGCACACTCTGGCAGATCCAATCCGGCTGCCGGAAGCGACTTCGATAGCGCTACCTCGACGCACTGGTCGATTGACACCGGCCCATTAGTCCGTACGAGGCCTTGATAGATACGTAACCAATAAGTCTCGGATAGTTTTTTTGGTTCGGGCTCTTTGACAAACTTCCAACGGCCACGACTTGCCTTAGGCGGCTCAATCCAAATTAGGCCCTTGTCATCAGCCAATATCTGGCAAAGCTGCGACACGGCTGTCTCGGCCGCTTGACGACTGCGGTCGTCGAGCATCAATGACAGCAACTGCGCCTTGACTGACTGTTCGCTGAGGGGGATTCGAACGGCGACGGTGCTAGGCGAAGCTCCGAGGTGAACCTCAAGCGAATCCAGCTTTAGTGGCAACGCGTCAGACGGCAGCTTGGATAATCGGAGCAAATGCCTCGAGATGAAATTGAGGATCGTCGACTTGCCGGAATTATTCGAGCCAATGAAAAAATTGCACTCTTTGAATGGCGCGGCCTCCTGAAATTCTTCGCCGAAGCCACAGTAATTTTTTAGAGCAATCCCTTCAAGGTAGATCGGCATTTTTATCAGACCAGCATTGACCCCGGACCGCGATCGTAGCATATAGCCTGAACGCCTTTACCTCCCAAGGCGACCGTCCGAGGTGACCAACAATACAAAGTTTGTTACCCGGGTTGTTACCCACGCTCTGTTACCCGAAACTGTTACCTTGCGCAGGGTAACAGCAGCAGGTAACAGACCAAAGCCCTATTGGGCAACGCTCTCACCTAATCTGTTACCTGTTACCCAAATTCAAAAAGTTTGTAGCTAGAGAAAGATCGCGCGCGCGCAGGGCCCGTAGGTTCGATAGGGCACCTAGGACCCGCGATGTAATTTGTGCATGGTCTTGGCGTCCTTGAAGGGGCTCTCCACGGTCGATTTTGGAAGGGTTTACAACGTCGCGGCGCGGCGCGAGGGCCGACGATTCGCCGACCGCTCGGTTGGTTCTGCACAACTCCTGATAAAGCAGAGCGCCTTGTCTGGCTTCGCTTTCGGGAATTCGTTCGCCAGTACTTCGCCACTTTGAGTCGACGTCGGCTGGCCGGCTGAACTCACGCGAATCCGCACTGTTCGGCGATGCGCTGCTGGGCCTTCGCTGCGTGCGTGAGGTCGCTCTCGAGATAGCCGACGGTCGTCAGCACGCTCTTGTGACGCATTACTTTCTGAACCACCTGCACGGGTGCACCGTTCTCGCTGAGCAGGGTTGCGAACGTGCCTCTGAGGCGATGGGGCGTAATCCTGTCAATACCGATGCGGCGGCTCGCGATCGCGATGCTCGCTCGCGTGAACCCTCGACCAAAGGCGCGTCCGTCGGCACGCGCGACAATCAGCCCCGTGGGCTTCCGAAACGGCCGGAGGTAATCGATGAGCCATGCCGGCACCGGAATCGGCTCGGCCTCTCTGCCTTTGGTTTGTCCGGGCGTATAGGTCTGGCGCGCGACGTCCAGCCATTCCCATCTCGCGCTGGCTGCCTCGGCCTCGCGAAGTCCCATACCGAGCATCAGACGCACCGCGATCTGAACGGGCGGCCGGCCCGATTCGTCGAGCGTACGCAGCCAGTCGAGTGACAGACTGACCGGCAGCGTCGCTCGTGGCTTGCGCTGTACCTTGAGCATCTTCACTGTGAACGGTACGGCGTCGATCATCCCCCGGTGCGCGGCCCATTTGCACAGCAGTCGGATGATTCTCGACCAGTGGTTTGCCGAGCTCGGCGCATGGGTAAGGAGATGGAGGTTGCGCGCCTCTTCGATTCGGGCTGTGGTGAGATTCGAAATCGCGGTATCGGCCAGCGAATACAGGTGCAGACGTCCGAGTATCTCGACGCCCTGCAGATGCGAGGCGCTCGCAGTTTGCCGGTGCGCGTCGAGCCAAAGACGGACGAGGTCGCGAAGAGTTGGACAATTGCAATTGGCACCTGACTTCAACAGAGCATCTCGATAAGCCACGCCGGCCAGTTGCTCGGCGCGACGTCTGTTGCTTTCGCCCGTCGAACGCTGCGTGCGAGCGCCTCTAATCTGAAAGCGGTAATGCCAGACCTTGCCAACACGGAACAGGTGATAGGTCATCGTTTTAGCTGGGGTGGTACTTCACCACCCCACGAATAGCCGCTGGATCGGCGCTGATGGCGAGTGTGTCAAGGCCATGTGATCGACTGAACGGCGGCGATCGTCGCGGCGCTCCGAACCTGTGCCTTGAGCGTTTGCAGTGTTTGGAAGGCCGTGTTTCCTTGCTGCAGCATGACTGCGTATAGGCCTTTCAGATCTGCCAGCGCGAACGGCACCTGTGTGTTGTCGTCTGCGACCCAGTAGAAGCCTTGCGGCGTCGCACCTGCGAGGTTGTAGCCGGTGGTCGCGATGAGAAGCACATTCTGGCTATTGCTGTCGGCTTGAAAGGTCTTCGCGGTGCCGGCGGCGGTCGTGAAACTCACAGGTTGTTGAACGGCGGCCTGATATGCCACAGTCAACGCCGACATCTGAGCCGCTTGCGCGTTTGCAAGAATTTCGGACTCCGTTGCCGCCGGCGGACTGACGAGCACGCCGCTCAAGACAATGTAGCCGGGACTGTTAATACACGCTTGCCATTGTTCTTCGCTGATGTTGATCACGTCGACGAGGCCGGCGGGGACCGGGCTGTCTTCGCTGTCGTAGAAGGCCGTGATAACGCCGGCGGAATTGTATGCTGCAGATTTTTGACCCATTCCGATTCTCCTCAGTTACCGATCGCGAAGCCATAGCCCTGGACACCGCCAGAGGACGAAGATAGCGATGGGGGAGTGCCGCCCGTGGCTGCGAAAGCGCTCCAGTTAAACCCGGTGAGCGTCTTGCCGTTCAGCACCGCATACGCTTGCGTATTGCCGGTTGCTTGCAAGCCAGTCAGCGTCACTGCGAAGCAGTTGTTCGGAAATGCGATCGGGAACGTGCCGCTGCTGGTAGTGCTGGCCGTGTTGTTGATGGGAAACCACTGAAGGATTAGCGGAGTTCCGCTGACGTTGGGAATCTTCACATAACCCGACGTGAGGAGCGACGTGACGAACTGGCCAAGATTGACGGCTTGATTGCTTGACGCTGCAGCAGCGACGCTAAAGGCTTTTGTCGAATCACCATTGACTTTCGCGAAAAGCGCCAAGAGCGCGTCGCGAACCTGCGTGTATGTCGTTTTGCTCGGCGTCAGCCCCCCCGCGACCACGATGGCGCGCAGTTCTTCCTGGATCATATTCAGCCACGAGCCACGCACATTCGTTGCTGGCGTGCCGGTGGCCGGATTGCCTTCGGTCCAGTAGCCTTCAGTTCCGGCTGCTTCCGGTGTCGGCAGGCTAGTCGCTGCCGTTGCATCATCAATGCGGAACATCGATTCCTCCCTGGTCGTCTAGTGAACTCGCGGTATGAGCTGGCCGCGAACCACACGGGCCGCCGGCAATCAAGCATTGCTCGGGTTGGCTTCCATGGCCACGCACGCGCGACTGACCCACCCGGGACAGATGCGATAGCGAAGCGTCCGCCAGCGCACTTTTCGTTTGGTTTTCGTGATCGTCAGGTTTCATCTTGTTTCTCCGTTTTGCTCGATAGCGCCGATTAATGATTACAGCCATTAGCAGTCCTTTTTTGAGTTACTGCGCGCCCGCCGCGGGGTTGGCCGGCCACAAGCCGGAAAGGAATCCGCTTCCATGAGCGTCGCGCAGTTGCCGGTGTTATTGCCCACCGCCGGCTGGGGTACACATGACTCGTCCGCCCCTCTGTTACGACGATGGCGCCTTGAATTTGGTTGGCATGAAGGCTGGGTGAATGGGATTGGCCTGTGTAACCAGTTCATCGGCACGCGTTGCATCGCCGTATATCCGTTGTGCCAGCACGAGCGAAGGCATGCTGGCTCCGAACGAAAACTCGCGAATCGACGATAATGCCGCGCCACGCTTGTTCAGGTCCGCAATGACTGCTGCGCGCAACGTCCGCAGTGCCTCGTATGTAGCGTCTTGCGCCTGGTCGCCAGCGATGTCGATCTCAGCATCAAGCAGCTCGGAGACCTGATTCCGCATGCTCGCTGCGTCATCGCTCGACGTCGGCTGATACATCGATGACGCGACCGCCACTGAAGCCAGCGCGCTACGCCGAAACAGATCCGTGCACGCAGACTTCATCTGACTTGTTGCCACGCCGATCGGCGACGTTGTAGTCATCCCGCTCGGCGTGAACCCAGACAGCGACGACAGCAGACGCACCGCATCGGCGGGGTCCGTCGTCGCGGCCAGCACCGAGGCAGTCAGGCCTTGCGCCGCCGTAGAGAAGTCATCGACCGTTGATGCGTCGAGCGCCCGCGCAGCCGCGTCAAGCGTTGACGACGCGGTCGTCACGCCGGCGCGCGCCACTGTCGCCGCCTCAATGAGGCTTTCCGTCGTTGCGCCGGACTGCGCTGTCGACGAACTCGGGTATTTGCTGAACGTCGGCAGCGTCGCGCTGCCAGTGAACCGACCAAAATCACCAGGCAGATTCGTCAGCAGCTTGAACAGGTTCCGCGCGTCACCGACGAGGTTTGTCGCCTTCGTGTACCAACCAAGGGCAGTAATGACCGCTCCCTCAAGTGCTGTTGCGCCTTTGATAATCGCCGAAGTGGCCGATTTCGCGAAGTCCTCCGCCGCCGCCAAGTTCAGACTGCTCGAAGCGTTCAGTACCTTTCCGGTCGTCTCATCTTCGCTTCTGGGATAAGTCTGCGCACCACCCTCAATGAATTCGAACTGGAATTCGAAGTAGCGGCCTTTCTCCCATCGTTCGATAGATCGAAAATCCATCAGACTGACGGTGAGCTGTCCTAGGGTCGGGTGCACCAGCGAGCCTTCGCCGGGGGTCTCGCATGCCGCGATCAACACGTCACGCTGAGCAATGACGTCATCCCCTACAACAAACCCATACATTCGGATTCGACGAGTACGCTTCCCTAAATCCTCCACCCAAGGGTCATCGCGCCCCGGATATTCGTGCAACTCGTTGCGCCGTCCGAACGAGGCCTCACTCCCCAACGAGACAAACTTAACGTCGCGAAACGAAGCAGGTCGCAACTGGCGAAAATACGATGTCGCCGATCCACCCAGGCGCGCGGCCAAGGAACTGGCAAGATTTGCGATCCCTGATGATGTTCCGAGGACTGCTCCCGCTCCAGAGCCGAACCCGCCGGAAGACAGTACGTTCTGATCGCTCATTTTTATCCCTCGTAGCCGGTCATATCGAGCGAGTGAAAGGTGCCGCGATAATCGCCGACCATGCTCACGTTTCGCTGTCGCGCCTCGGGTTCTTTCGGCACTGACGCATCAATGACAACGGGGCCCGTTGTCGGCGCCTTCGGATCCGGCATCTCGTCTTCGCCGTGGATCAGCACAAGCCTGCTGGCCTTCATACGTCGTGCCACTGATTCGTCAAGGGCGACGTCATCGCCAACTCGAAAGACGACTGGTGTTTGACTGATCACCTCCCCGGTGGCCGGCGAACGCTGAACGCTCGGAGCACCATGAATCTCGCCGCGGATAATCCGGACCATGATCTGGGGCTCCGGCGGCTGTGGCTTTCTCAACGGCTCGCAATCAACGCCGGCGGCGATCAGATTGTCGATGAGCTGCGCACAACGATCGTCAGCGAAGCCGGTCGTCCGTGGATCAGCCCACGCGGGCAAATACCAGTGGTTTGGATAGTCGTCGGTGTATTCCGCGGCGACCTTCGGATCCGCGAGGCGAGAGGCCGTATAGGGAACGCGCAGGCCTGTTTCCCTGAGGTCCTCCAATACCTTGGCGCCGCGTCCGGGAAACTGGCCATGGCGGACGTGAGCAACACGCTCCCAGGCGCGCTCGGCTGCGACCATGCCCGCAACGCAATCCTCCAGTGCTGCAACCGCAGCGACATATTTTTCGAGCGCCGCGTCGTGCGATGCGAGAATCTCGCCGCCGACGGCCGCGCGCAGTTGGTCCCGTAGGTTGTCTAGCTCCGCCTCAGCGATCCGGATCCCTTCTTCGATGATGTCCAAGGCGTCGTGTGCGGTCGCGGCGGCCGCCCGCGCTGCTGAGTCGAGCTGCTCGGCATTCGAGATCTGTGCATCGATCGCCGTTGTGTTGGGCGGCTTCTTGGCGATCATCGCCTCAGCCAGCAGCCGTCGACGCTGGCCCTTGAGTTCAGTGACAGCCGCAACATGATCGCCGGCGCCGTCGATAGCCACCTGAGCCGCAGATCGATCCGACTGAAGTCGGTCGATGGACTTGCGCTGTACCTCAATTCGATCGAGCAGCTTCTGAATTGCCTTCAATCGGTTTCTCCTGGAGAGTTAGATCGGGCGTCCGGTGCTGCTGGACACGTAGTTTCTTGGATGGATGGGATCTGCGCTCAGGATCGCGGCAGGCCCCGGCAGGTCTCGCCTGGCCGCCACGATCGCGCTTACCGCGCGCTTTGCGGATATGTCGCTTTCGAGGAGAGCGAGGCCGAGTCTCGGCGAGCCATGGACGATTGCAGCAGCCATGATTTCGGCGCCGCGCCGTCGCTCGGCGATACCGATGTCCTCGATTTCCTCCGCCGATAGTTCCCGAGCCTTAGCGACGGCGGTTGGCTGCTCGAGCAACTCGGCAAAGGTCGGTGACTGCATTTCGGTCTTGGCAGTCTTCGGCGTGACGGCGTTGCGAGCGGTAGTCACGATGCGACTATTCGCAACGCGCCGCGCTGCTTCGGTGGCATGCGCCTTGATCTGGGGCATGCCCAGCAAATGCGCGAAGGGAAACGCTTCTTTCACGGCTGCCTCTTGATTGCTCGGTTCCGGCGTCCGCCGGGCATGAGGAAAGATTCGTTGAGCAAATTGGGCAGAGCAATAGGCCGATTGCAACGCGAACGAAAATAGCGGCGAAGGCGCAAAGCCTTGCCGCTATTGGATTTGAAGGAGACGGGTATTGGTTTGTTGGGGCGAAACTACGGCTGGTCGACCTGCGCAGATTGCGCAGTCAGTGAAATCACAGAGAAGCTCCAGTCTTTCAGGGAGTGTCGACGGATTGTTTGATGCGACCAGTCTTGCTCGAATACCGCGTTGAGCTTGACGCGAATGGCCTTGGACACGATTTCCTCGCTGGGGATCTCGCCGGTCTTTACGAAGTGCTCGTTAGCCCATTCATCCGCCATGCGCGCGGCCGCGTCGCGGACGACCTGGGCGCCGGACGTAGGACGTTGGGCTTTGGGATTTGCCGCAATTGTTTCGACCGTTACTTCGATGCCGCTTCCCATGGACGCCAGCCACCGATTCAGCTCGACTAGGGAAACGACACCGGTTGTCAGCGCGCCGACGATCGCGCCGGCATCGCCCGCTCGAATCGGTAGCCCGCCGGTGGACGAGCAAATTTTCAGGTCGCCGCGAAGGAAGCCTTGTAGCAGTTCCTGATTCCATCGCGAGGCCAAGCCGGACTCGTGAGGATCCGTTTTCGGCTCGACGGTGCGAGCAATAGCCGCCGCTGCGTCGGCGATCCGCATCGCGAGCTGCCTCGGCCTACCCGATGCCGTCATCGATCGTACCTCCATGAGCGTTTGGCGGCGACTTCCCACGCAGCCGCAGCCGCGCGAACAACTCGAAGTCGCTCAGCGAAGTAGGCTAGGTCGGACCGCAGCGTCGAGACCGGTTGACGCTCTATCGTCTGCACGATGATGTCATAGTCATCGTCTCGCCATCGCTCCAGCTTCGCCAACTCGTCGACCACCTCAAACAGCTCGCGCTGCATTGCCTTTAGTTGGGCATGGTCGACATATGGCCCCCAAGGCAAATACAAGCCGCCGTCAGGATGACGCAGCGCGCCCGCGCAGTCGGCCGGCACGGAGTTGGGGTCATCCGATGCCGCGCGCAAATAGGTCAGGACCTCCGGCTTGTGCGCCGCGATGTCAGGCTTGATGGCAGCGATCGCGTTCGCTGGGCCGCGCATCTTGACAATGTCGCCGGCGAGCCAAAGGCGCACCCCAAGCGATTGCGCCTTGCTCAAAATGTGGACAATGCTCATATGCCATCCTCCGTCTCGCCAGCCTCAGATTCCGAAGAAATCCCCGAAGATGTCACTCCGTCCGTGTTGGCATCTTCGGCGCGAGAACCTAAATCGACCGCCCGCAAACCCGCGTGGTTACGGAAGGTGCCACGGCTCCCCGAAGGTGCCAACGTATAGAGAGTGGCAACTTCGGTGGCACGTTCCGGACCTGGCATCTTCGGGAGGGCCCATTGCCAACCTTCCTTCATGCCGATCTTTCGCTTCTCTACCCCCAATGTGTCTGCGGCACGATGCATGGTCCGCCAGGCGTATCCCGCTTCGTCCGCATCCTTACGAATCTGCTTGGAGGACATCGGCCCATCGGAAAGCAGGCCTTCCAGGAACTCGGCGGCCGCTACTCGTTCAGTCTTGGCTTCGTCGTCTTGCTGCTCCACGTCGCCGAGGATCTCTCGAGCCGTACCTTCGATCATGTCGCCCCAAACAACCCGGCTCGCCTGGATGCCATTGGCGTCAGCCATTTCAAGGGTATAGCTCACTCCGCCGTCGTCTGGTGCAATGTTGGATTTGGCGCGCGCGAGAATGCGGCGCTCGGCTGCCTCGTCCTTGCCGGCGACGAGCACCATGCGGGCGAGCGCGACGAACGCTTGGGAGCCGATCACCCGCTCAGCCGGCGAGCTGCCCTTGGTGCCCTTCGCGAAGTGACTGATACCCAGCACTGCACACCGGTAGCTCGCAGCCATGTCAACCAGCGCTTGCAGGTTGCGCCGAACATCGTTGACGCGGTGCGCGTCGCCGGAAACGGCAGACACGATCGGGTCGACTATCATCAAAGCCGCGCCACCCATGTCCGCCAGGCGCTCAGCCAGCAGCGGGATGTCGCACGACGGATCAAAGGCTTGTAGCTCGCCGCTTTCGTCCAAGCGGTTGCTGACGAAGTGGACCTTGAAAAGATCCGCCCCCGCAGCGCTCAGCCTCGGGGCGAGCACGGTGGAAATATCGTCCTCGCCGGACCAGATAAGCACATTTCCGGGTGCTCGGCACTTCGAGCCATCAGGCCATGCGCCGCCGGTTGTGACGGCTGCCGCCAAGGCGATAGCGAGTGTTGTCTTGCCAGTTCCCGGCGACCCTGCGAGCAAGCTCAGCATGCCGACAGGCAACCAATTTGGCCAGAGCCACTTGATTTCTTCCTGAACCACGTCCGCCGCACATGTCAGGATGACTTGCGCCGAGTTACGCTTGCGTTGGTCCGCTACCCCTCCCGGTGCCGTGGCGGCGTCAACGCAACGACGCAGCGCGTCCAGACCGTCGAGCGCGTGGAGGTCGTTGAAGTCGCTCGACCGGTCGGGGCGATCGGGGCCGAAGTCTGGGACTGCGAGCGATGCGCCGACCGCGCGCGCAGCTTCCAACGCTTTCGTCATCCCCGGATTGCCAGCGGTTTCCGTGTCGTCGTCAGCGCAGATCACGATGCGGATCCGCGGATACTTTGCCCGCCATGCCTTTGCGACGTTCAGCAGGTTGCCAGCGTTCATCGCTGCGGCCACCGGGAAACCAGTCGCCTCGTGGAGGCTGCAAGCCGTCGCGAAGCCTTCGGCGATCAGCAATGGAGTGCTGGCGTTCGGCTTCACGCCGGCCGTCACCGCCGCAAAGCAACCGCTAATGCGCCCGCCAGTCTGGAATGTCTTGCTTCCGTCCGCCTGGATGTACTGAGCGGAATGGTGGGCACCGTCTACGTCCTGAATCTTGATGACGAGCTGCTCGCGCAGTTGCTTCGCGCCGTATGGCTTGATCTTCTTCGAACGGATGTAGGCATGGTCGGTGTGGACCTTGCCCGCCTTGTCCCATAGATCCCGCGCCTTATCTGCGGCCTCGGCTTGGATGCGCTCATGCTGCTCGGCGGCTGCTTTCGCTTCCTGCTCGCGCGCAGCCCGCCGCCGCGTCCTTTCGGCGGGATCGATTGACTTGAGCGGTTCATTCTCAGTGTAGCCGTGGGTAATGGCTTCTTTGAACAGTGAGGCAATGGTTATGCCGCCGGCCTTGAACGACCGCCAGACGGCCTTCGCGTCTGCTTCGCTATAGGTCTCGCCGGTCTTCGACCATTCATCCCAAAGGTCAAAGCCGCCCTCGCCAAGTTCAGCCTTGACAGCCATTCCCATCTGGACCCACGTGTCCCGCGCATCGGCCGGGACGTGGCTCAATGCCGCACGAATGCGATCCTCTTCAACGTACGCGCTCATGCGCCTCCCAGTGAGGAGTCCTCAGCGCTGTGCAAACGCCGAAATGGATGATTGGGCAGCGCAGCGGAGTAGCACTCAAAATGAGCGCCGAAGTCTTCGTGGTATTCGGTGAAGTCGCTATCGCGATCTTCACAAATACTCATGCCTACGCAGGCGAGGCGGTTTGCCAACGTGCCTTTCTCCGCCGCGGCTGCGATTGCCTCGAAGAGTGTTGCGATGTCCGAGAATGATCCCGCCGCGTAAGCGAATAAGCCACTAGCCATGCCGATGCGGCGTACAACTTCTTTGAGGTCGATTGGCTCGACGGCCGAGGGGTTGGTATCAGGCATGTTCGATCCCGTCAGCGATGCGATTGATACGGCCCGCGAGATCCGCCGCGAGTTCAAGTGCCGAGTCCTGCAATTCCTCATTCATGCAGCTGAAATGCTCGAAGCCACCACCGTAGCAAAGGTTGAGCAGCGCCTCGAGCTGCTTGGCCTTCGCGCCAATAGCGGACAGGCGCATACAGGCCAGTTCGGCGGAGTTATTGGGCATGGCTCACCTCTGCGAAGAAATCGGCTTCGGTCGCAGCGCGCTCACCGTAATTGGCCGTCAGCTCGGCTCCAATTTGAGCGAGCAAGAACACTTCGGTGGGGTCGCTGCCGGCCGCCATCTTCTCCAAGACTTCGAACAGCGCATTCGCTTGATTCAACGCTGTTACAGCGGCGGTTAGCTCATCTGCGGCCCGCTTTGCAATGTCAGTGCGGTTACCCATGACGCACCTCCGCATGCGATTGCCGGGCGATCGACAGTGCGATCTCGCGAGCGAAGGCATCGTTAAATGCAGCGTGGCGCTTCTCGTCGCCGGCGAAATCAGCGGTGCTCGCAATGAGACGTTGATAACGCTCGTCTCGGTATGCGCCAGCGCTCATCGGCACGCCGTGCAACCAGAGTTGCGCAGCGTTGCGACCGGCAGCCGCGAACAGCGGGAATTGTTGGGTGAGGGTATTCGGGAGAGACAGTTGCTCGAAACGAGCGAGGATGCGGCGCATGATGCGGCCTCCAACGTTTGTGTTGAAAGCCCGCTTCCCATCGCCAAATGGGTGGGCGGGCACTGAGCGGGGTTGGCGAACCGGAACGTTGGCACCGGCAGACCCGAAGGTCTCCCCACTCAGGCCCACCCATTGATCTTGGATGCGCACGAGGGCACACGGACGTAAAAAAACCGCACTGAGGCGGTTGTCCGCCAACATTCTCAGGTCGCCAAACCCGATCGGTATTGTCTTACCGATGTATGAAGGATAGGCGGGCGGGTTTACCGTCGTCAAGCGATATTTACGGGGACAGAGTTTACACGCTCCGCGCCGCACTGCTGTGACAGCGGCGTTCGGTAGCGAACGTTTGGCGAAGAGCATCAGTTTGCCTCCTTCGGATCGAAGGATTGCGCAGCCAACGCGATGCCGCGCAGCAGTTCAGGCGCGAGCGTGGGCTTGATCATGATGCCCTTGCTTGACGGCCGGTAATCGCCTTCGTCGGTCACGTACCAGACGCGAAGGTCGATGTAGGTGTTGCCGCGGTAGGTCTTCACGTCTACGCGGAGCCGCTCGCTTCCGTTCTTAACCGCGTCCAAAAAGCGAACAAGGTATTCGGAGCCGCTGCTAGAATTATCGGTGTCGTTCCGGCCTGCCTGGGCTTTGCCTTGGTGGGCTATTTTTTTGTCTGTCATGCCGCCTCTGCCCGGTAGTTGAGGGGATCAGCAAGCCAGCGATGAATTTCGCGGTTCTGCCAGACAGCGCAACGCTGAGTGAGTTGTTGGCGCTTTGGAAAGCGCCCGGCCAACTCGCGCTGCCGTATCGTTTCTCTACAGAGAGGAACGAAAACTTTGATCTGCTCCCAGCGCGACAGACCGTCGACCGGGAGAGTGGCGCCGATGGGCGCGTTTTCCTGCATCGCCATTGCTTGCACTCCTTGTGCGTCGTTGTGAGGAGTGCAGTTAAGCGGCGCAAGCCCCCATTGCGCCTAGGGGAATGTTTGATGCCTGAATCTATTTGGACTTGCGGGCAATGCCGAAAGGGTCTTGCGCGACCAGTGCAAGGGGCTTGCGGTCGGTTTGCGGCGCTGAGCTTTGCCCGATAATCTGGCTGAGGCGTTGACGACTTATGCCAAATTCTTCCGCGGTCTTTGTTTTGTTCCCGTCGTTGCGTTCGAGGGCGCTCACCATCGCCTGACGTCGATCTATCGGTGCAGATGTTCGCATCAATTCATGCGCAGCAATCTTGTTCAGCAACGGCGAGGCAGCCTCGATATTGTTGACGGCGAACCAGCGCAAGACATCACCAATCCGCGCCACCCAGTTTGCCGTGAGGGGACTATCAGGATCCTCTTCAAACTCACCGTTATGTACGTGATACGGCAACAGAGTAACTGGATGGAAAACCGCAATTTCTCCCCTTGAACCCGCCGCGATCAGCGCATTTGTTAGCCTCACGAAGCCTGATAGGTAGGCTTCTTGGTCTTCTACATCTGCATACACATATCCGACCACGATAAACAGCGGCGTCAGATGCCCAGGCAATTCGGCCGGCTCGCTAAAGATGTTTTCGTTCATCGCGCCCTCACGCACCCTTAAAAATTGATGCCGCGCCAGCAGGGTAAGGGAGCCCTGTTTTCGCCCCGGCGAGCTAGGCGCGGCAAACCAGTACGGACTGGTCCGTTATTCGTTGGAATCCCGGGCTTGGTCAAGTTGATCGGCCCAGTGCTGCATCATTCGGCGCCGCTCCGGCAGGTACTCGGCGTGCACGTACGCGGCGGTTACCTGATTGCGTTCGGCGTGCGCGAGCTGTCGGTCGACGACATCGCGGCTATAGCCCGACTCGCGCAGCACCGTAGCGGCAAGTCCGCGGAAGCCGTGGCCGGTCATTCGGGACTTGTAGCCCATGCGGTAAAGCGCAAACAGCATCGTGTTATTCGAGATGGGCCCTCGGGTACGGCCCTGCACGCTGTGAAAGACGTATTTCTCCCCGCCGTTCAAAGCGCGCAGTTCTTTCAGGACTTTGAGCGCCTGGCTTGACAGGGGGACGATGTGCGGATCTCGCATCTTCATGCGCTCGGCGGGTATTCTCCACTCGCGTGCTTTTTCGTCGATCTCAGTCCATGCCGCCTGGATCATCTCCGTCGTGCGGACGAAGGTCAGCGCCATGAAGCGCAGAGCGAGGCGTGTCACCAAGTCGCCCTGATAGTTGTCGATGTCCCGCATCAACTGCGGGATTTCAATAGGTTTAACGCGCGCCATGTGTTTCACGCCCGCGCCTTTCTTCAGCACGGTTTCCGCGTCTATGTCGGCGGCCGGGTTGCGTGAGCAGCGTCCCGTCATGATTCCGTACTGGAAAACGGCGCGGGATCGCTGCAATATTCGCTTGGCCGTCTCGCGGACGCCGCGCGCCTCGATCGACCGCACAATTTCCAGCATATGTGGCGCCTCGATGTCACCGATTGGTTTGGCTCCGATTTTTGGGAACGCGTCGACCTCCAGCGAATTGATCACTTTGCCGGCGTATAGCTCGGTCCACCCAGCTTTCTGCGATTCGAACCACTCGCGCGCGACCATCTCGAACGAAGATGCCGCTTCCAGAGCCCGGACGCGCTTGATTTCCTGCTTCTGTGCCGACGGGTCGATGCCATCTGCCAGTTGCTTTCGAGCCGCCAGACATGCTTGGCGGGCGGCGGCCAGCGATACTTCGGGGTAGACGCCGAATGCAGCGCGCTTTTCCTTGCCATCGAATCGGTACTTCATCCTCCAGTACCGGGATCCGTTGGGCATCACTTCCACGTAAAGCCCCTTGCCATCTGCAAGGCGATAGGACTTTTCAGCCGGCTTGGCTTTGCGGACTTGCATTTCAGTGAGAGGAGCTATTTGCTTAGGCATGCGTGGGGGCATCAATTTTTGGGGCATAAGGGGATGTCCCCACTGATGCCCCCAACGAATCCGGTTTGTACTCGGCGACCTTAGGCAATGATGGCAGCAAAAAGCCCCGCAGCGCAAGGCGTACGGGGCTTTTCTGGGCAAACTTGGGTGTTGCTGGGAAGCTACTTGGTCCCCCTGACAGGAATCGAACCTGTATCTAGCGCTTAGGAGGCACTTGTTCTATCCATTGAACTACAGGGAGAGGACCAAACCGGAATGATCACCGCAATCCCGCTACCGGACAAGGTCCGCGAGGATCGGACGAGTTCAGGTTCGCCAGCGAGCGCAGAGTATATCAAACCCGTCCGGGAGCGAGGAGAGCAGCAACAGCGCTACGGCGCCGTCCCATAAAGCAAGCGGCCCAGCAGGTTTAACCTGCTGGGCCGCACGAACCGCCGGCTTCCTTGCGCAGCGGACTACCGCCGCGCGCGAACAATCCGGTCAACCCGCTTCAGAACTCCACCACCGCGAATTCGGCCTTGCCCACGTCGCACAGCGGGCAGCGCCAGTCTTCGGGAATCGCGGCGAAGCGCGTGCCCGGCGCAATACCTTCTTCGGGCAAGCCTTCTTCCTCGTTGTAGATCCAGCCGCAAATGAGGCAGACCCAGCTCTTATATTCAGTCACTTCAATTACTTCGCTCACGACGTACTCTTTTCCAATTCAATGCAATGATCCACGCAGTCTGCCCCTTTTTT
>NZ_JARESX010000039.1:0-64862 GCF_046026435.1 Paraburkholderia sp. RL17-381-BIF-C
CGTTGCACGTCGCTTCACGTTGAGCACCTCGCGGTATCAGGATGCCCGAAGTGTAGATTTCGAGTGGGTGCGTCTCAAGAAAAAATGTCGTAAAAACTCACATGGGAGCACCGGATGCGGCACTAGCCCACAGCCGACGCAAGCTGCGGCTCGCCTTCGCGCAAGCCGAGATGCAATTCCTCGCAGAGGAACGTTTGCAAAGTCTGCACGGCCGCCGCCTGCGCGCCGGAAACCTCCCGCATGAAGAGCCCGAAGTCCGCCGTGGGCGCATCGGGCAAACCCTCAGCCTGGCCCAGCACGCGCATCGATTCCGAACGGATGTTGCCGTCGAGCAGCACCGATACGCCAAGCCCGGCTTCGACGGCGGATTGCACGGCCGGCAGGCTGGTGCTCGTGCACACGATGCGCCACGCGATCCCCGCGCGCCGTAGCGCCGTCAGCACCTGCTGCTGCCACAGACACGCGTCGCCGAATGCCACCACCGGCAACGGCGCCCGCGCGTCGCGGCCAAAGCCGCGCGCGCCGACCCAGAAGAGGGGCTGCGTCCACGTAAGAAGCGGCGCGGCGTCGACCAGCGCGGGATCGCCGACCACCACGTCGAGGCTGCCGTCCGCGAGCCGGTTCGACAATGCCGCACTGCTGTCGACCACGATTTCCAGCGCCACTTGCGGGTATGCGATCGAAAAACGCCGCAATGCCCGCGGCAAACGGCCGACCGCAATGTCCTCCAGCATACCGAGCCGCACGGTGCCGGACACTTGCCCGGCGCCCAACGCGCGGCGCGCGTCGGCACCCGCACCGAGGATCGTGTGAGCATAGGGCAGCAACAGATGCCCGGCTTCGGTGAGTTGCACGCCGCGCGGCGAGCGGTCGAGCAAACGCTGCCCCAGTTCTTCTTCGAGCCGGCGCAACTGCATGCTCACCGCCGCCTGGGTACGCGCGAGCCGCGCCGCCGCCACACCCACCGCGCCCGTCTCCGCCACGGTGACAAAGGCGCGCAGCAGGCTGCTGTCGAGATCTCGGGTCATAAAAGTTCTTGAAGTCGGCATAAGAAATATCAACTTATCTTAATACCGCACGCACCGATAAGATAGGGTCAACAGATTCCATCGAGCGGCACACCGACGACCATGCAGGACACGACTATTCAATCCCCGCTGAATTCCTCGCAGAACAACGTGAAGCCGGCCCGCGCCGCCGCCGGGGCGGCGTTGCTGTGCGTGCTGTCGATGTCGAGCGTGCAATTCGGCGCCGCCCTCTCCGCACCGACGATGGCCGCATACGGTTCGCTCAGCACCACGTGGCTGCGCCTGTGCTGGGCGGCGCTGGTGCTCGCGCTGCTGGTGCGCCCGCGCTTCAGAAGCTACTCGCGTTCGCACTGGATGGCCGCCGGCGCGCTCGGCGCGGCGATGGCCGGCATGACGTTGTGCTTCTTCACGGCGCTCCAGCGCATTCCGCTAGGGCTTGCCGTCGCGATCGACTTTCTCGGGCCGCTCGCAGTGGCGACCTTCGCGGTGCGCCGCGCGCGAGCATTGCTTTGGCCCGCGCTGGCGATTGCCGGTGTGATACTGCTTTCGCGCGATCGCGCCGGGTGGATCGGCGAACCGCTCGGCGTGCTGCTCGCGTGCGCCGCGGCGCTCGGCTGGGGCAGCTATATCGTGTTGATGAAAAAGACCGGCACCCTGTTCGCGGGACTCGAAGGACTGTCGGTGTCGCTGATCGCCGCCGCGCTCGTGGCCACGCCGTTCGGACTCGCGCAAAGCGGGCTGCACGTCGCGGGCGCTCAGGTCGCGGCGACGGCGGGCCTCGCGCTACTGGTCCCGCTGCTGCCGTACGCGCTCGAAATGGTGGCATTGCGGCACATGCCGGCCGGTTCATTCGGGATCCTGATGAGTGTCGAGCCGGCAATCGGCGCGTTGGCGGGCTTCGTCGTGCTGAATCAGGCGATGGGGGTATTGCAGATCGCGGGTTCGCTGCTGGTGGTCACTGCAAGTGTCGGCGCGGTGGTCGCAAGCCGCTGATCGGAAGCGCAGGACAGCGGCACGCGCGGCTGCACTCCGCGCTCCGCTCAGGCGATGTTTTCAGCTTCGTAGAGACGCCGGCCCGCGGCATCCTTCGCGCCGAGGATCGGCTCGAAATCGATTGGCCACTCAATGCCAATGTCGGGATCGCGCCACAGGATGCAGCGCTCCAGTTCGGGAAACCAGTATTCCGTGGTCTTCCACAAACACTCGGCGACGTCGGACAGCACCACGAAACCGTGCGCAAAGCCCGGCGGCACCCAGATCTGGCGGTGGTTGGCCGCGCTCAGATGCGCCCCACACCACTTGCCGAAATTCGGCGAATTGAGCCGTACGTCCACGGCGACGCCGAACACTTCGCCCACGACGACCCGCATGAGCCGCCCTTGAGGACGCTGCACCTGATAGTGCAGCCCGCGCAATACGCCATGCACCGCGCTCGAATGCCGGTCCTGCACAAACTGGAAAGCTTGCGAGACGTCACAGTTAAACTCGTCCTCGCTAAAGCTCTCGAAGCAGAAGCCGAATTCGTCGCAAAACACCTCGGGCTCGATGAGCTTGACCTCCGGCAATGCCGTCGCGATCACCTTGTTGCCCATTGCCGCTGTACTCGTAAGAAGCTAGACCGGCGAAAACGCGGCCGTCATGACGGCCGCGTCCAATTCGCATAAGGCGCGCGGCTAATGGCGCAGCCGCATTCACCAACACTACGCCTGCGTCACGACGCGGCTGCGGGCGCGATATTCCGTTGGAGATAACGCCATGCGCTTGCGGAAGATTTTCGCCAGACGATCGCCATTACCCGTACCACTGCGGCGCGCGATCTTGTCGACCGGTAATTCGGTCTCGGTCAGGAAGTTGCAGGCAATGCGCAGGCGTATCTGCAACAGATAGTCCGACGGGGTGACCTGCATTTCGTGCTTGAAACGCCGCAGGAAATTGCGCTCGCTCATCGCCGCCACCTGCGCGGCGTCCGCCACCGAAACCGGACGGTCGCAATTCGCCTCCATCCACCGCGCCGCGGCACGGATTTTTTCGGCCACGCTGAGCGTGCCACCTTCAGCCGGCAACGGCACCCAGGTGGCGGCCATGCCGGGCATCACACGGTCGGCGACGCTGCGGGCGAGTTCGGCGCCAAGGTCACGCTTGATGAACATGAGCGCGCTGCGCGCACAGTCATGCCGATCATTCGATGCGCTCAGTGCGGAGTCGTTGGTCACGCTGTTCAGATAGCGGTTCACCTGCGGTCCGTCGTGATCCGACGGGCAGGCCGCTTCCAGAACGAGCCGACCTTCACCGATCGTTTCGATCGCGCGAGTGCGCGATTGCACCGCGCGCAGCCAGCCAAGCACGCGCTCGTCGCGCGCCGCCACATGCGCACCGTAGCCACCGGCGATAAACAGTACGTCGAAGCCGCTGCCGAAACGCGCGTCGATCCGGTCAGTCCAGATGCGCGCCGAAGAGGAGCTGGCGACGCTGCCGCCGTCCATTGAAAGGAATTGCACTTCGTAAGGCTGTTCTTCGCCAGCGCGTGAAGCGGTGAGTTCATTGGCGGTCTGGAACATCTCCACCACCGTGCCCGGCCCCAAAAGCCAGAAGCCGTCGAAAAGCAACACGCCGATTCGCCGCGTCGCATTACGCGCGCTCAGTGTCGGCGTATGCAGCCAGGTGATCCTCGCAGTATCAAGGTGCATGTGCGGCATGATATTTCCCCAGGCTGTCGTACATTGTGGACCCCGATCCCGTTAGCGGCCGATATGAACGGAATGATTATGACGAGGAAGATTTCGGACAACGCCACTTAACGGATTAAGCGTGATGTTAGCCGAACCCCTCGCTATAGTAAATTTGAAAAACAAATACTATCGAAAAACGGAATGTATGAAGAAAACAGTTATCGCCTGTTTGATATGAGGCACGCTGGTCGTATCGGATCCGCTGCCAATCGCTGCGGCACTGAACTTTGGCTCCAGCGCCGGAAGTGGCTACCAGACGACCTTTTCGGTCATCGTGGCGTATCGCTCATGCCCCTGTCAAGCAAGCTGTTTTGTGACTTACGTATGTCGCAGCCACATTCAAAAGTGTTTCAAACCTGAAATCCAAACCTCGCAGATAATGACCGTTCCATAGCACCTTCATTCGCAAATCGGGAATTTAACGGCCACCTCGATGCAACCGGTCGTTATTTATCCGTTCAACTTCGATTTAAGGTTTTTCAGCGCATTTCCCGAACGACTAAAAATGTTTCTATATTGAAACATCGGGTCGGTTAAAAGTATGACTTAATCGATATTTGCAGCGCGCGGCGGTCGGAACTCTGGCGGACGCAGGGCCGGTGCGGTGCGCACGTTCCTTAAACAAAGTTTCATCCACGGATCGCACACTTTAAGGATTTCCCCGGCATGGCCGCGACATAATTCCTGCACCGTGATAGTTGCACAAGGAGCCAGGACATGTCGCGCCCCATGAGCATTGAAAGAGTCAACGAATATGGTCAGAACGCGGTTCGCATCGCCGTCGAAGGCGGCGTCGTACTGCTCGAGGCGGCCGATCTGGACGCGGTGATCGAACACCTCGGCGTCTTGCGCGCCGCCATGCGCCCGGAAGTGCCCACGGAGCCGTTGCGCACCCACCAGTATGTGATCGAGATCGACCCGTGCTGGCACACCGAAAAGCATCCGCTGCACGACGGCGCAGTGCTGTTCCTGCGTCATTCCGGTCTCGGCTGGGCCGGTTTCGCGCTGCCAGCCGAAAACCTCGCCAAATTGCATCACGCGCTCACGCGCCACCTGGAAGACTCGCTGGCAACCCACGGCATGCTCAACTGAAGCATCCGCGCGCGGGGGTTTGTTGCGCGTCGCGCAGCACTGCGTTTCAGATCACGCGCGCACCGCGCCATGCAGCCCCCCACTTCGGACGCACCCCGGCTGCCGTCACTTTCATTCAAGCCTCTTCCATAAGCGCGGCCTCGTCCGCGCGCTTTCTCCTTGCTTAGTTTTGCTGATCTTTATTTCCGGAACCGGAAGCAGTCCGCGCACGCAGTTCATGAACATTGCACGAAATTAAAAAAGACTTAATGCACCTAGCAGCGCGGATTTATCCACCATCGCCGATGATGCGTCCATCGCCCTTCTCTACCGTTCCAATATGAACCAGCTACAAGCGATGCGTGTCTTCATTCGGGTAGTCGATCTCGCCAGCTTCAATCTCGCGGCGAGACAGTTAGGTATGTCCGCGGCGGCGGTCACGCGCAGCGTCGGCACCCTGGAAGCGCATCTGAACATGCGCTTGCTGAACCGCACCACGCGCAGTCTTTCGCTGACGGACGTGGGGCGCGAATATCTGGACGGTTGCCGCGCGATCATCGAAAAGCTCGACGAAATGGAATCCAGTCTGCTTGAAACCACGCGCGACCCCCAAGGCACATTACGGATCGCCACGCCAATGACCTTCGCCACCACGGGGCTGGGCGCGCTACTCGCCGCTTACCGCGCGCTGCATCCACGCGTGGACTTCGACGTGACCACGTTCGATACGCACATCGATCTCGTGGAGGGCGGCTTCGATGTGTGCTTCTCCGACGACCGGCGCCTCGCCAATTCCAGCCTGGTCAGCCGCACACTCACCAGCGTCGACGAAGTCACCGTCGCCTCGCCCACCTATCTCGCACGCAACGGCACGCCTCGCGATCCCGCGGCGCTGAACCGGCACGGTCTGCTGACCGTGTCCGACGGTTCGTCGCGAGCCTGGGAGTTCGCGGATGCCGACGGCATCTATCGCGTCAGCACCGGCAGTGCGCTCACCGCCACCAGCAGCGCGATGGTGCGTGCGGCTGCGCTCAACCACATGGGCATCGCGTTGCTGCCCATGCCGATCATCGCGGACGATCTCGCGCGCGGCGCGTTGATTCCGGTGCTCGAACAGTTCGAGATCAACGGCGGCTCGCGCCACGTGTCGATTCTCTACTCCGGCCGGAATTACCTTTCGATGCGCGTGCGCACCTTCATCGACTTCGCGGTCGGCCAGTATCGCGCGCCGGACCGCCCGGTCGCCTTGCGCGCGGTCGCCTGAATCGGGTCCGCGCATCATGCCGAGAATATTGACGATTGAAGACGACGAATTGATCGCTCACGACATCGTTCGCACGCTCAGCGCGAGCGGCTTTTCCGTCGATGTGGCGCGCACGGGCCGGGAAGGCATGGCCAAAGCAATGGCAGGCGACTACGACGTCGTGACGCTCGATCGCATGCTGCCCGATCTCGACGGCTTGACGATCGTCGCGACCATGCGCGGCGTGGGCATGGAAACGCCCGTGCTGGTGATGAGCGCGATGTCCGATGTCGATCAGCGCATACAGGGCCTGCGAGCCGGCGGCGACGACTATCTGACCAAGCCCTTCTCGCCCGAGGAAATGTTCGCGCGCGTCGAGGTGCTGTTGCGGCGGCGCCCACGTCATGCGAAAGCTGAAACCATGCTGCGCAACGGCGCGCTGGAGTTGGACCTGGTACGCCGCAAAGTCACCCACCGCCAGCGCGAACTCGATCTGCAACCCACTGAATTCCGTGTACTCGAATTCATGATGCGCCACACCGGCCAGGTGCTCACCCGCACGATGATTTTCGAAGCCGTATGGGGTTGCCGCTTCGACCCGGGCACCAACCTGATCGACGTGCACGTGGGGCGTTTGCGCAAGAAAGTCGAAATGCCCGGCGAGCGTCCGTTGATTCGCACGATTCGCGGCTCAGGTTATCTGTTCGGCTGACCGACACATTCCCGTTTTCACAGACAGGCATTAGCGCTGCATGCAGCGCTAATGCCGTTTGCGCAGGCCTATCGAGGCACTCGCTGGTCAAACGGCGCTTCCTAAAACTAGTTTCATCTGTTTAGCCCGCGCCTGTTAGGCCTCGCTCCCCAGAATGCCGTTACCGGAGCGCGCCAACGGCGCGAGTCCTCTTGCCACACTCCCGCGCAGATTCAATCGCGCCTCTGAACGGAGCAGCCTTCGATGTTGAAAATAGTCCGGTTAGCGTTGACCCGGCCCTACACGTTCATCGTGCTCGCGATGCTGATCCTGTTGATCGGCCCGCTTGCCGCGTTGCGCACGCCGACAGATATCTTTCCCGACATCCGCATTCCCGTGATCAGCGTGGTGTGGAATTATGCCGGCCTGCAACCGGACGACATGTCCGGGCGCATCGTCACCTATTACGAACGCACGCTCGGCACCACCGTCAACGACATCGCCCATATCGAGTCGCAGTCGTTTCGGGGCTACGGCATCGTGAAGATCTTCTTCCAGCCGACCGTGGATATCCGCACCGCCACCGCGCAGGTGACTTCCGTCTCGCAGACCGTGCTCAAGCAAATGCCGCCCGGCACCACGCCGCCACAGATCCTGAACTACAACGCTTCCACCGTGCCGGTGCTGCAACTGGCGCTGACCAGCAATACGCTCGACGAACAGAAACTCGCCGACTACGCGACCAATTTTATTCGCCCGCAATTGCTGAGCGTACCGGGCGTGGCGATTCCGACGCCGTACGGCGGCAAGACGCGTGAAGTGCAGATCGATCTGGATCCGCAGGCCTTGCAGGCGAAGAAACTTTCGGCAAACGACGTTGCCACCGCACTCGCGCAGCAGAATCAGATCATTCCGGCGGGCACCGAGAAGATCGGCCGCTTCGAATACAACATCAAACTGAACAACAGTCCGCTCGCGCTCGACGAACTGAACGCGCTGCCGATCAAGACGGTGGACGGCGCCACGATCTATATCCGCGACGTGGCGCACGTGCGCGACGGCTATCCGCCACAAGGCAACGTGGTGCGCGTGGACGGACACCGCGCGGTCCTGATGAGCATCCTCAAGAACGGTTCCGCTTCCACGCTGGACATCATCTCCGGCGTGAAGGCACAACTGCCGCGTATCGAAGCCACGTTGCCAGCGGGACTCAAACTCGTCACGATGGGCGATCAATCGACCTTCGTGAAAGGCGCCGTGAGCGGTGTGGCGCGCGAGGGCGTGATCGCCGCCGCGCTCACCTCGCTGATGATCCTGCTGTTTCTCGGCAGTTGGCGCTCCACGCTGATCATCGCGGCATCGATCCCGCTTGCCGTGCTGGCGGCGATTGCCGGACTCGCGGCAATGGGCGAGACGCTCAATGTCATGACGCTGGGCGGCCTTGCATTGGCCGTCGGCATTCTGGTCGACGATGCCACCGTTACGATCGAAAACATCAATTGGCATCTGGAGCAAGGCAAGGACGTCAAGAGCGCGATTCTCGACGGCGCCGCGCAGATCGTCGCGCCCGCGTTCGTGTCGCTGCTGTGCATCTGCATCGTGTTCGTGCCGATGCTGCTGCTCGATGGCATTGCGCGCTTCCTGTTCGTGCCGATGGCCGAGGCCGTGATCTTCGCCATGATCGCGTCCTTCATCCTTTCGCGCACCTTCGTGCCGATGATGGCGCAATACCTGCTGCGCGCGCATGCGTCGGGCGGCCACGCTTCCGGCGAACTGGCCGCGACGATGGCCCCGCATGGCGGCGATGCCCACGCGGCGCCCTCGCGAAATCCGCTGGTGCGCTTCCAGCGCGGCTTCGAACATCGCTTCGAACGCGTGCGCGGCGTTTATCGGATCGTGCTCGGCCTCGCGCTCACCCATCGCAAGCGCTTCGTGACGGGCTTTCTGATCGTGGTCGGAGCGTCGTTCCTGCTCGCGCCGTGGCTCGGCCGCAATTTCTTCCCGGACATCGACTCCGGCGAAATCGCCATTCACGTGCGGGCGCCGGTCGGCACGCGGATCGAAGATACCGCGGCGCAATTCGATCTGATCGAAAACGCGGTGCGCCGCGCCATTCCACCAGACCAGTTGCGCAGCATCATCGACAACATCGGCTTGCCGAACAGCGGCATCAACCTGACCTATAACAATAGCGGCACGATCGGCCCGCAAGACGGCGACATTCTGATTTCGCTGAACGAAAATCATCGCCCCACCGCGGACTTCGTGCGCGCGTTGCGTGAAACCTCGCCACGCCAGTTCCCGGGCACGACGTTTGCGTTTCTGCCGGCCGATATCGTCAGCCAGATTCTGAATTTCGGCGCACCCGCGCCAATCGATCTGCAGGTTGCGGGCCCGAACCAGGCCGGCAATCACCAGTACGCAAGCGAAGTGCTGCGCCGCATGCGCATGATTCCCGGCATTGCCGATACCCGTATGCAACAGGCGTCGACATATCCGCAATTCACCGTCTCCGTGGATCGTTCGCGCGCCGATCAGCTCGGCATTACCGAACAGGATGTCACCAACTCCGTGGTGGCGAGCCTGTCCGGCACGAGTCAGGTATCGCCGACGTACTGGCTCAATCCGAAGAACGGTGTGTCATACCCGATCGTCGCGCAGACGCCGCAATATCGCATGACGTCTCTGTCGAATCTGAACAATCTGCCCGTCACGAGCAAGAGCGGCCAGGCGCAGATTCTCGGCGGCATTGCGACGATTACACGCGGCGTGGGCAATGCGGTGGTCTCGCACTACGACATCGAACCGCTCTACGACGTGTTCGCGACAACGCAAGGTCAGGATCTCGGCGCCGTGGCGGCGAAGATCCAGCACATTCTGCGCTCCACCGCGAACGACGTGCCCAAGGGTTCCATCGTCACGCTGCGCGGCCAGGTCCAGACGATGAATAGCGCGTTCCTCGGTCTGTCGCTCGGTCTGGTCGGCGCGATCGTGCTGATCTATCTGCTGATCGTCGTGAACTTCCATTCATGGAGCGACGCGTTCGTGATCGTCACCGCATTGCCGGCGGCTCTGGCCGGCATTGTGTGGATGTTGTTCGCCACGCACACGCCGCTCTCGGTGCCTGCGTTGACCGGCGCGATTCTCTGCATGGGCGTGGCGACCGCCAACAGCATTCTGGTCGTGAGCTTCGCGCGTGAGCGGCTGGCCATTAACGGCAATGCCCTCGTCGCGGCCATGGAAGCGGGCTTCACGCGTTTTCGCCCGGTCCTGATGACCGCGCTGGCGATGATCATCGGCATGGCGCCCATGGCGCTCGGTCTCGGCGATGGCGGCGAACAGAACGCGCCGCTCGGCCGCGCCGTGATCGGCGGGCTGCTTTGCGCAACGTTCGCCACGCTGCTGTTCGTACCCGTCGTTTTCAGCATCGTGCACCGGCGCGACGCCGCGGTTCACCGCCCCTCTCCAGCCCCCTCTTCTTCCGAACCCGGAGTGCATCATGTCCACTGAGATCGAGATCAATTCGCCGAAACGGCTGCGTCACCTGAAACTCGCCGGTATCGTCGCGCTGCTGGCAGCGGCGGGCGTCGTGGCAAGCGGCATTGCCAGCCGCGTGCATGCGAAGCAGGAACTGACCACCTGGTCGGCCCAGCAAGCCGTGCCCACCGTGGTGGCCTATACCCCGAAGCACGATCTCGCCGCGCCGACGCTGGTGCTGCCAGGCCGCCTGTCCGCCTTCGTCAACGCGCCGATCTATGCGCGCGTGTCGGGCTATCTGCATGCGTGGTACGCGGACATCGGCACGCATGTCAGAGCCGGTCAGTTGCTTGCCGACATCGATACACCCGATCTCGATCAGCAATTGCAGCAGGCGCGTGCCGACTTGCAGAACTCGGTGGCCAACGAAAAACTCGCGGCGTCCACCGCGCGCCGCTGGACGCAGATGTTGCAGCAGGACTCCGTCTCGCAGCAGGAAGCGGATGAAAAGACCAGCGATCTCGTCGCCAAACAGGCGACCGTCGCCGCCAACGAGGCCAACGTGCGGCGCCTCGAAGCGCTCGAATCCTTCAAGCGTATTACGGCGCCGTTCGACGGAATCGTCACCGCCCGCACGACAGACATCGGCGCGCTCATCAATGCGGGCGGCGGCAATGGGCCCGAGCTGTTCTCGGTGTCCGACGCGCGCCGGTTGCGTGTCTACGTGAGTGTGCCGCAAGATGAAGCGGCCGCCATCCAGCCCGGCATGAACGCCACGCTGACCGTTCCTGAGCGTCCGGGCGTGAACTTCGATGCGAAGCTCGTCGACACGGACGACGCCATCACGCCCTCTTCGGGCACCCTGCTCGTCCAGCTCGCGGTCGACAATCACGACGGCGTCTTGATCCCCGGCGAGTACACCGAGGTGCACTTCGCCTTGCCGGCCAATGCGCACGCGTTGTCGATTCCGGCGAGTTCGTTGATCTTCCGGCAGAACGGTTTGCAGGTCGCCGTGGTCGGCAAGGACAATCGCGCCCTACTCAAACCCGTATCGATCGCGACCGATCTCGGCACGCATGTGGAGATCGCATCGGGTTTGAATGCCACTGATCGCGTGATCGACAATCCGCCCGACTCCATCGCGTCGGGCGATGAAGTGCGCCTGCAGAGCACCGCAAGCGGCACGAGCGACACTGCCCTGGCGGGCCGGCGCGCGACGGAGAGCACCCATGGATAAACGCCGTCTATGCATGGCACTGGCGGCCGCGGCGATGCTGAGCGGCTGCTCGTTTGCGCCGACCTATCACACGCCGGCGACCAGCATCCCGGCCACGTTCAAGGAAAGCGGCCCCTGGCAACTCGCTCGCCCCGCCGACCGGGTGCCGCGCAATGCATGGTGGAGCGTGTACCGCGACCCCGTGCTCGACCGCCTCGAAGAACAGGTGGCGGCCGCCAATCCGGACGTGGCTGCGGCCATGGCACGCCACGACGCAGCCACGGCCTACCTCGCGCAAGCCCGGTCGGGTTTGTTCCCGACGATCGGCGCCGAAGCGTCCGTGGAACGTCAGCGCCAGTCGGATAACCGGCCGCTGCGTGGCGCGGGACAACCTTCGGCGTACGGCGCCAATACCGTCGATGTCGGCATCGCCTACGACCTCGACCTGTGGGGAAAGATTCGCAATGAAGTTGCCGCCGGACGCGCAGCGATGCAAGCCAGCGAGGCCGATCTTGAATCTGTGCGCCTCAGCCTGCAGGCGAACCTCGCGAGTGCCTATTTCAACTTGCGAGGACTCGACGCCCAACAGCAACTGCTCGGCGATACGATCGACACTTATCAGCGTGCTCTCAAGCTCACGCTAAGCCGGCACGCCGGCGGCATCGCGTCGGACCTCGACGTGTCGCGCGCGCAGACACAACTCGACACGGCGCGCGCTTCCGCCGACGACATCGCCGCGCGGCGCGCGCTCTACGAACACGCCATCGCGAGCCTGACCGGCGCACCCGCACCGAACTTCACGCTCGGCGCCGCGGCCGGTTCGGCTTACCTGCCGTCCATTCCGACTGGCGTGCCGGCGGCGCTTCTGCAACGGCGGCCCGACATCGCCGCGGCCGAACGACGCGTTGCCCAGGCGAACGCGCAGATCGGCGTCGCCAAAGCCGCGTTTTTCCCGGATATTTCGCTCGGCCTCGACGGCGGCTATCAGAGCGACACGCTCTCGCCCTGGCTCATGGCGCCAAACGAAATCTGGTCGGTCGGGCCGAGCCTCGTGTTCACGCTGTTCGACGGTGGCCGCCGGGCCGCGATGACCGAGCAGGCTCGCGCCAGGCTCGCGGAGAATGGCGCGAAGTACAAGGCCGCCGTGCTGCTCGCTTTCCAGCAAGTCGAAGACAGCCTCGCGCAACTGCACCATCTCGGCGACGAAGCCACGCAACAGAACGCGGCGCTCATCGCAGCGCAACGCACCTTGACGCTTTCAATGTCGCGCTATCGGGACGGTGTCGTCAGCTATCTGGACGTGGTGACCGCGCAGACCACCGAACTCAACACGCAGATCGCCGCGCTGAACCTCGATACGCGGCGTTTGCAGGCTTCCGTGCGGCTGATCGAAGCATTGGGCGGCGGCTGGTCGACCGAGGGCGCCAAAAGCCCGCATGACAATGGGGCAACGCAAGCGCGAGTGCAGGCTGCCAGGGTAAGCGTTGCCGACGCCACGAGTTGACGCGAGCAACAGCGCATGAAGAAGTCGCCGGCTCGTTACCGGCGAATCTTGCGTTTCTGTCGAGGTGGTGATCCCCTCGCTACGCTCAGAACCTGTGCCGCATTCCGACCGCGACCACGGCCTGGCGATCATTCGAAGAAGCCGCCAGTGAATAAATCGAGGCATTGGATAGCACTGCGATGCCGTCCGCACCCGAGACGCGTTGATACACGCCCTCCAGATACAGATCGGTGCGGCGCGACAGCGCGTAGTCCGCCTGCAGCATGAACTGATTCCATCTCGGAGAGACACTCTTGCCGGCGTCACTGAAATGCCCATCGGTCAATGTATAAGAACCACCGAGCATAAACGCTGGGGTGACTGCATAGCGCGCGTTCAGTTCGTAATTATTGAAAGTCAGCAGATCGCCGTTGAGCGTGGAATAGGCACCGCCTTGCGTGATCTGGTGCGGGTCGTCGAGCATTGTGCGCGTGAAGACGAGGCCGACCGTCGCCGCGCCGAACGTGTACCGCCCCGCCGCCCCCAGAATGCGTTGACGTGCGCCGGTCAAGGTCGCATCGCCGTCGCTGCTGCTCAGCGCGCCGCCCGTATTATTGGGCTGATTGACACCGCCCGGCTGGTTGGCCTGCAGATAGGCGACCGCCAGATTGAACGGGCCGCCCGCCCATTGCGCACCAAGGCTATAGGCGTTGTTGTCGCTGAAGCCGCCCGCCGCGTTACTGAACGCGTAGGCGCCGCCCAACGTAACGCCGTCATAGGTTGCGCTGCGCAACTTCACCGAATTGTTCATGCGCAGATCGTTGTTGAGGTTGTCGTTATCGAATGGGTGATCTGCAATGTTGCCGCCGAAACCCGAACCAGTCGCGGACAGCGGTGCGACGAAATCCACCAGAAAGTCGTATTGCCGGCCCATTGTCACGCTACCCCACTGCGTACTCGCGATACCGACCCACGCCTGCCGGCCGAATTCATCCCCGCCGTTGGAGAACTTGCCACTGTCGATATTGAAACCGTTCTCGAGATCGAAGATTGCGCTCAGTCCGCCGCCCAGATCCTCGTTACCGCGCAGCCCCCAACGATCGGTACTTACGTTGCCGCTTTCCATCATCCAGTTGCTTTTTCCGCCGGTGCCCGCCTTCTGGTTGCTGATGTAGTCGAGCCCCGTATCGAGCGTGCCGTAGAGTGTCACGCTGCTTTGCGCGTGCGCTGCCGCGCAGAAGGTGCCGGCCAGCGCGACGAGAGTGGTTGCCAGTGCTTTGTTCATGTCTGATTCCGGGTAAGAGAAGGCGCCGGTCCGCGCATCGCCAGACCGACCCCGCACACCGTGCGGGTAGCCGCAATGTAGATAGCCGCAATGACACACCCGTGATCAAAACCGGTCGCTCAATGAAACGTTTTTTATCTTCATGACATGCGTACTGCGGGCAACCCATTCATCGGCTAACAGACGCTTCAACGGATAAATATCTTTTCATGCACACACCGCCGATCCGCTAAACCCGGTTGTCTATCCTTCTCATCAACCGATGCGCGAGCGCATCCAGGTTCGCGCATCGGTCTCACCCAATCTGATTTGTGAGGATTACGACATGAAAACCCTGACACTCGCCATCGCTTTCATCGGTGCCACCGCAACGGCTTCAGCCTTCGCTCAATCGACTACTGCGGCAAACCAGCAGTCCGCCGCGCCCTCTATGCAAGTGGCCGCGAATAGCACCGCGGCGGTCAACGCCGCCGGCTCGTGGGTTCCACCTTATGGCCAGCCCACCGGTGAAAAGACGCGTGCTCAGGTCTACCGGGAACTGGTGCACGCGGAGAAAGACGGACAACTCGCGTATCTGAATTCGACGATTTACGCGCACTGAGATACCTGTAGTGCACGATCAAATTTCTCGCCAACGATATCGATGAATTTTCGCACTGCGATTAAACGATCCGCCCGTTTCGCCGCTGCCGTAGTTGCCGCCGGCCTGCTGTTATCCGGTTGCGCGACGGCACCTTCTAGCACTGCCGACAACTGCGTCGGGCCACCCAGTTTTTGCAACATCTATTTTGGTTCCTAGAAAAAAGAGCGCGCTAACCTTACGGCTAGCGCGCTCTTTCTGCCAACAGCTTCAGCCCTAGAACGAGTGCCGCACCCCAACCCGGCCGACCACCTGCTTGCCGTCAGACGACGGATCGAAGCCGGCAATTTGCGCCACTGCGCCGCCGCTCGCCTTTTGCAGGGCGGCCAATGCATACACGGCGGTGCGTTTGGACAACTCGTATTCCGCGCTCAGATTGAGCTGCTGATACTTCGGCTCCTGTCCGGTCGCGTGATTCCTGCCATCCGTGTAGGTATAGCCCGCTGCGAGATTGAGCTGACTGGTCGCCGCGAAAGTGCCGGCGAATTCGTAGTTCTGGAATTTGACATCCTGACCCGCGTCGCCCTGCTGAAAATCGACGTTGGTGAAGTTGCCCATTACCTTGAACTTGCCGAGTTGATACGAAGCACCCGCGGCAAAGATGCCCTGACTGCGCGCATTGGCCAGATAGTTGCCATACACCGCATTGGTAAATCCCGAGCCGTTCTGATAACTCTGGATCGACTCCTCGGGATCGTTCACGCGCAGATAGCCCGCGCCAATGGAGAACGGCCCGTTCGTGTACGAGGCCGCCGCGCTATAAGCCGCATTATTCGAGAACTGCCCCGCCTGACCGCCGAACGAATAGAGCGCTTCGCCGGTGAAGCCGCCGATAGTGGGACTCGTGTACTTCACGGCGTTGCTGATCGCGAAGCCGTTATCGAGGTTATCCATGTCGTTGGGGTGGGAGAAATACCAGCCGCCATAGCTATCGTTGAGCGAGAACGGTTCGATCAGATCGACGATCGGATCCCACTGCCGCCCGAGGGTGATAGTGCCGGCCGTCTGACTGGCGATTCCCACGTAGGCATTACGCGAGAAAGCGAGTCCGCTGCCGAGGCTGCCATTGGTCGAATTGAAACCACTTTCAAGATCGAAAATGGCGGACATGCCACCCCCGAGATCCTCCTTGCCTCTGAGCCCCCAACGGCTGCCGGCGCTGACACCACTGGCCATTTGGTAGAGACGGTTGCCATTGACGTTGCTGGCAAAGTCGATACCCGTATCGAGAATTCCGTAGAGAGAAACGCTGCTCTGCGCATGCGCGGAGGATGCGATGCCGACGCAAAACAGTGCCCCGACCAGACGCACCAGCTTCATCTTCTGATTCATGAATCACCTTTCATTTAATTGAGGATGCCTGACAAAAGCGATCACACTACGATGTATGCGACCACGCCACGAATATATCGGGATCAGAAAGCACCACGCCTGCAAGACAGACTTTCAATTAATGCGTTGGATTTTCATGAACAGATCATTGACTCAGGCCGTAATGGCGGATCGGAGAAAACGGAAGGAATGAGTGAAAAAGAGAACAACCTGTCACCGGCATCAAACCGAAACCTGATACCCAAACCGACTGACCGTCTCAATCCTGACCTCGGGCAAATCACCCAAAAGTTTTCTCCTCAATCGGGAAACGACAAGATTGACACTCGAAGGATCGACATCCTCCTTCTCCGGCCAGGCATACCGAATAAGCTGATCCCGTGCCACGGGCGCATTCACCTGCCTGATCAGACACTCGAGCAGCAGAAACTCCCTACGAGTAACAGCGACCCTCCGCCCCCCAAAAACAAGCTCCCGCGTAGCCGCGTCGAGAGAAGGTTCATCGGCAGCATTCAGAACCGGAGAAAACGAAGTGGGACCAGAACCGCCAAACGCCACCCGTGCCACGCCAATACGCTGCAAAGCCTGCAACCGCTCATGCATTTCAATGAATGAATAAGGTTGACAGAAACAGGCATCCGCGCCGGCGCGCAAGACCTTGGTGCGATCCTGGGCGGTAGCCGCTCCCAGCACGGCGACGATCGCCGCGCCACTGCGCGCCGCGGCGAACTCCCCAATGAACTGCAGCAAGGTGGGATAAAAACCAACTTCCAGCACCATCAAAACGATCGTGTCGAAGGGTTCCTGAGTCGCGAGAAAGACCCCATCGCGCAGATCATCGGCACGCTGCAAACTGTGCGCGCTCTCCTGAAGCGCCTTGAAAAGCCACGCAGCTTCTGGATGAGCAGGACCCACGAAGAGAACACGCATTCACTACCCTTCAGGAACGAGAAAAAGAAACAGGACTCACGCCAACGTGCTCGACCAGCATTCGATGGATATCCGGGTGCCTGGTTGCGCATTACCGATCTTCATGGTGAAGTCGTGCACCCGCATCACGGCGGAGACGATGCTCAGCCCCAGTCCGGAGCCGGCCAGATGCCGCGTGCTCTCGCCGCGATAGAAACGCTGCAGCACCGCATCGCGCTCGCCGGCGGCAATGCCTGGACCGTTGTCGACGATATCCACCTGCGGCCCGGCTGCCGTCTGCCGCAGTTCCATACGCACCACGCCGCCCTCGGGCGTGAACTTGATGGCGTTGTCCACCAGATTGCTCAATGCTTCAAAGAGCAACGCGCGGTCGCCGTAAATCGAATCCACCGGCTGGACATGGACAGAAAGCCGGATCGAACGACTCTCGGCAAGCGGCTCGTAAAGTTCGCCGACCTCGGTGATCAGCGTCTCGAGTTGCAACTCGCCAAACCCGCCGCGCCGCTGCAATGTGCCGATCTCGGAGATGCGCAGCATGGCGCGAAACCGGTCGAGCAGCGCGTCCGTTTCAGTGCGCGCGCGATCCACCAGTTTCGCGAGCGCGGCATCGTCGAGCGTTTCCGTGCGCTCCGCCGCGTGCGCAAGGAGGGTTCGCACATGCGCGAGCGGCGTGCGCAGATCATGCGCGATGCCGTCGCACGCACCCTTCACTTCGTTCATCAGACGCTCGACTTCGGCAAGCATATGATTCACCAGATGCGCAAGCATATCCACTTCGTCACGTCCGCCGATCGGCAGACGCTGCGCGAGATCACCCTGCGCGATGCGCTGCGTGACGCGCCGGATCGCTTTCAGCCGGCGCATCTGCCGCACGCTCATCGCGAGGCCGCCGGCCACGCCGGCGAGCAGACAGAATACGCCGCCGCCCACCAGCGCATTGATGATGGTCTCGCGAATCCGCAGAATGTGCGTGAGGTCGCGCGCGATCACGAGCGTCGAGCCGTCCTTACGCCGCTCGGCCATGGCGCGCACCACCGGCGCCTGATCGTTGCGCCCCAGCGCAAGCGTCAGATCGAGCGTTTTGCCGCTCCGGTTAGTGGGCAACGCGGCCGGATACGCGAGCACGTCGCCGGCCAGCAGACGGCCGTCAGCGGCAAACAGACCGTAGTAATTGGTGTGCATGCGCTCATGTTCGATGCGCCGGTGAATCGCATCCGCAAGGTCCGAATCAGGCAGCGAATCGAAGTAGATCAGTTGCCAATCCATCACCACATCGGTCTCGCGCTCCATGTCGCCGGTCACGGCCCAGCCGATGAAGCCCAGCAACAGCATCACGGAAAACGAAAAGATGACTGCGTAGACGGAAAGCAGGCGAAAGGTGGTGGAGTGCCAGCGCCGCCCGAGCGCGGACTGAGCCGGGAAGGAAGTGTCCATCAAAATGTGCTCATGCGAGGATATAGCCCGAGCCCCGCACGGTCTGGATCATCGGCGTCACGCCGGGCGGGTCGATTTTCTTGCGCAGGCGCCCCATGTGCACGTCGATCAGATTGGTGCCCGGATCGAAGTGATAGCCCCATACCGCTTCGAACAACATGGTGCGCGTGATGGTCTGCCCCGCATGGCGCATCATGAATTCGAGCACGCGGTATTCGGTGGGCAACAGGGCGATTTCCTCGCCGTCGCGCTGCACCTTGCGCGAAATCAGGTCGAGTTCGAGCGGCCCGACTCTCAATTGAGTTTCGAGTTGAGCAGTCGAAGTCTGACTGCGGCGCAGCAACACTTCGAGCCGCGCGGTCATCTCTTCGGGGTCGAAAGGCTTGGTCAGATAATCGTCGCCGCCGGCGCGCAACCCGCGCACCCGCTCGTCCACGTCGCCGAGCGCGCTTAACATCAGCACCGGCGTCTGGATGCCGATGCTGCGCATGGTGGTCAGTATCGTCAGACCATCCACGCCGGGCAGCATGCGATCGAGCGTGATCACGTCGTAGTCTTCGCTAATCGCGCGGGCCATGCCGTCCCGGCCGTTGGCCACCCAGTCCACGGTGAAGCCACGGCTTTTCAGTTCACCGACAATTTCATTCGCGGTAATTTCATCGTCTTCGATCGTCAATACTCGCGACATGATCATTGCATGCGCCGCAGCCAGCTCAAACGATGCAAGCGGCCGGCGCGACAGGTTATCAGGAGAAGGACATGATGCCATATTCGGCTTGCGCGTTCTGAGCACGGGAGAGCGGTCGACGGATGCCGGTGCATCGCCCAAATGCCTGCATGCAGGCTACGCGAGCGGGGTTAGCGGATGGATATCCGCTTCATGAAGAAAAATTTAAGTTCACCGCGAGGCCGTGAAAGTCCGGAAAACCACGCGACGATAAAACAAGTTTCATTTTCCCGACGCTTTGCCGGTAGGCCGCTTCCACTAGCCTGATGTCAGCCCGCAACCCCTCCTCGCGGGACGAATGAAACCTTCTCGTGGATAAATCGGAAATGAAACTTGCAACGAAAACTCTGCTCAGCGCCCTTCTTCTGATCGGCAGCGCATCGGCCATGGCGGCGCCGCATCTCACACCGCAGCAATGCAACGACTACCCGTTCAAACAATTGAAAGGCGAAGTGACGCACAAGCAATTGATGCGCGAGCTCGGCGAACTCGAAGCGGTCGGCTACCAACCCAGCGACGATGACGACAACTACCCGAGCGACCTGGAACAAGCTGAACAAAGGCTGCAAACCGAGTATCGTGCGGACTGCATGCCTGCCGCACCGCACGTGTCGGCGAGCAATACGCAGGCGCCGGCCGGCGCTGCCCCCGCTCCGGCGGCGCATCAGCCGGCCGGTTGAGCGCGGCGCCGCAGGTGGGCCATGCACGTGGATCATGCAGGTGGATCACGCATAGGTGGACAACGCGCAGGCGGCACGCCGTCAGGCGGTCGGCGATTCGTCGAGTGGCGCGCGTTCGAGCGAAGCACGGCGTGCCCGCCGCGCCTCGCGCTTGCGATGCAGCTCCGCAAGCCGGCGCCGGCCATGCGTGAGCGACGCGACCGCATGAAACGCGACCGGCGCGAACACCAGCCCGAACACTGTGGCAGCCAGCACCCCGCCGAATACGCCCGTGCCGATCGAGCGGCGGCTTTCCGCGCCCGCGCCGCTCGACACCACCAACGGTACGACGCCGAGCAGAAACGCCGCCGAGGTCATCACGATCGGCCGGAAGCGCGCACCGGCCGCCTCGGTCACCGCACGCGTCAACGGCAGGCCGCGTTGATACAGATCGCGGGCGAACTGCACGATCAGAATCGCGTTCTTCGCCGCGAGGCCGATCACCGTGATCATGCCGACCTTGAAGTACACGTCGTTGGGCAGGCCGCGCAACAGCACCGCGGCAACCGCGCCGATCACGCCGAGCGGCACCACCATCAGCACGGCCAACGGGATCGTCCAGCTTTCATAGAGCGCGGCGAGCGCCATGAATACCGCTAACAACGAGAGGCCGACCAACAGCGGCGTGAGTTTCGCGGCCGAGGTTTCCTCGCGTGCCGCATCGACCCAGTCGTACTGGACGCCGACCGGCAGCGCGGCGGCGAGCCGTTCCATCTCCGCCATGGCTGCGCCGGAGCTGTAACCGGTCGCCGCATGGCCGCTCACGTCGAGCGACGGATAACCGTTGTAGCGTGTCAGCATCACCGGGCCGATCGTCCACTGGCGCGTCGCGATAGCCGATAGCGGCACCATGCCGCCCGTCGAGTTGGGCACCGCGAGCGCCAGCAGGTCGTCTTCGGTCATGCGCGCGGCGGCGTCGGCGGCGATCATCACGCGGCGCATGCGGCCACCCGCCGGGAAATCGTCGATGTAGGTCGAGCCAAAGGTGCTGCCGAGCACGTCCGCGATGCGATCGAACGACACGCCGAGCGCATACGCTTTTGCGCGGTCAACGATGAGTTCGACGCGCGGCGCGTCAGGCAGATCCTGAAAGTGCACCGAGGCCAGCACCGGACTCGCCTTGGCCTGCGTGAACAGTTGCTCGCGCGCGGCCTTCAGCGCGTTGAGCCCCACCCCGCCGCGATCTTCCAGTCGAAACACGAAACCGTCCGAATGCCCGACGCCCGGCACCGACGGCGGCAACTGCGCCTCGACATTGCCATCCAGAATCTGGTCGAACTTTGCGTTGAGCCGGTCGCGCAAGGCTAGCGCGTCGACATTGCGCTTGCCCCAGTCCTTCAGTTCGACAAAGCCCATCGCAACGTTCTGACCGCTGCCCGAAAAGCTCCAGCCGATCACACTCGTCACGTTGGCGATGGCGGGCTCGGCGTGCAGAATATTTTCCACGCGCTCGACCACGGCCAGCGTGCGAGCCTGCGTGGCGCCCGCGGGCAACTGCACCATCACCTGCAACTGGCCTTCGTCCTCGCTCGGCAAAAAACCGCCTGGCATTTGCCAATAGAGCAAGCCGCACACACCCACCAGCACCGCGTAGACCGCGAGCATCGGGCCAATACGGCGCAGCGTGCGCGCGGTCAGCCCGCGATAGCCATGCGCGGCGCGATCGAAGCCGGCCGTGAAGCGGCTCGCCGCGCGCGCGGCCAAACCCGGAATGCCGCGACGCGCATCGCGTTGACGCACCGATTGCGTATGCGCCTTCAGCAGGTTCGCGCAGAGTGCGGGCGTCAACGACAAGGCCATGAACGACGACACCAGCATCGACGCGATCATCGCCACCGCAAACTGCCGGTAAATGCCGCCGACGCCGCCGGGAAAAAACGCCATCGGCACGAACACCGCTGTTAACACCGCCGTCACGCCTATGATCGCGCCGCCGATCTGCGACATGGCCTTGCGCGTGGCTTCCCGTGGCGGCAAGCCCTCTTCTTCCATCACGCGATGTACGCTCTCCACCATCACGATCGCGTCGTCGACGAGAATCCCGATGGCGAGCACGAGGCCGAACAGGGTGAACACGTTGATCGACAGACCGCAGGCGTACATGGCGAGAAACGCGCCCATTAGCGTGACCGGAATCACCACGGTGGGCACCAGCGTATAGCGTAGATCGCGCAGGAACAGCCACATCACGAAGAACACCAGCACCACTGCTTCCGCGAGCGTGACCAACACCTCATGAATCGCGATCTGTACGAAATGCGCGTTGTCGAACGGGATTTCGATGGAGACGCCCGAAGGCAATCCCTTCGATAACTCGGCAAGCCGCGCGCGAATCGCGTTCGACGTTTCGAGTGCGTTGCCGCGCGGCCCGAGCTGAATCCCGACCGTCGCCGCGGCCTTGCCGTTCAGGCGCGAATAGAACGAGTAATTGTCGCGCCCGACTTCCACCCGCGCGACGTCGCGCAGGCGCACGGCCGAGCCGTCCGGCCGCGCCTTCAGCACGATCTGGCCGAATTCCGCGGGCGAGATCAATTGCCCCTTCACGTTCACCGAGGCTGTGAGTTGCTGGCCCGACACGAACGGCGCGTCGCCGAGCGTACCGGCCGTGACGGTCGCGTTCTGCGCGGCAATGGCGGCGTTCACTTCGGCGGCGCCGAGTCCGTATTCACGCAGCTTCATTGGATCGAGCCAGATACGCAGCGCTTCGTCGGCATCCCACAGTTGAGCCGAGCCCACTCCCGGCGCGCGCTTCAGTTCGCGCAACACGTAGCGGCTCAGATAGTCGCTCAATTGCACGGAGTCGCGCGTGCCGTCGGTCGAGGTGAGCGCTACCAGCATCAGGAACGTGTTGGCCGCCTTGAACACGGTAATGCCCTGCTGCACGACCTGTTGCGGCAAACGCGGTTCGACCTGCTTGAGCCGGTTCTGAATGTCGACCAGCGCGAGATCGGGATTGGTGCCGGGCGCGAAAGTCGCGTCGATCTCGAGCTCGCCCAGGTTGTCGCTGGTCGTTTCGTAATACAGCATATTGTCGGCGCCATCGAGACTCTCCTCGATAATGCTGCCGACGTTCGCGTCCACGACTTCAGTCGAAGCGCCCGGATAGGTGGCGGAAATCACGATGCGCGGTGGCGCAAGACGCGGATACTGCGCCACCGGCAGTTGCGGAATAGCCAGCGCGCCCGCCACGACAATGGCGAGCGCGACGATCCAAGCGAATACCGGGCGGTCGATGAAGAAGAATGGCACTCAATGAACCCGTTCAGATGGCCTGGAGGCTCGGTGCGTCGACAAGGCGGGCCATGTGCAGCACGTCCGCGAGTACGCCGTCGCGTATCGCAAAAGCGCGCGAGAAGCCCTCTTCGACAAAGCCGAATTTGCGGTACAGCGCGATGGCTGGCGCGTTATCGGAAAATACCGTGAGGTCGATACGGCGCAAACCGAGCGAGCCGTCTGCGCAGTCGATCAAGGCTTGCAGAAGCGCCGAGCCGACACCGCGCCGATGATACGCGTCGTGCACGGCGAGCCCCATATGGGCGCAGTGCGCGCGGCTCGGCCGGTGAATCTCCAGCCCGGCGTGGCCGACCACGCAGCCGTCGAGAACAGCGCACACGTTCACGCCGCTTTTGAGGCGCCGCTCGTACCACGCCGCGAGTTGTTCAGGACTGCGATAGCCGACTGACAGGGTGCCACGCCGCACACGAGGCAAGCTCATGATCTCCGCGAACGCATCCATGTCGGACGATTCGAGCGCGCGCACCATAATACATTTGTCATGCGCTCCGCCGTCCGGCAACCTTTCTTCTTTCATGGTCTTATTCCGCTGCGAAATGGGCGGCCGTTGCCGGCGACATCCACGGCGCCGGCTCACGCAACCGTGCCATGAAATAGCAATCGATCAACGCGCCGCGACGCAATACCGCACCGCGCTGATGTGCTTCGATTTCGAAGCCGAACTTGCGATACAGCGCGAGCGCCGGGTCGTTATCGGTGAAGACATGCAGTTCGAGGCGGCGCAGACCGAGCCAGTTGTCAGCCAGGTCGATCAGTTCGGCCATCAGTACTTGACCGATGCCGCGCCGCTGCCATGCGTCGTGCACACCGATGCCGAGCGAAGCGGCATGCGCGCGGCGCCCCTTTAAAGGTGTGAGTTCCGCTTCACCGACCAGCGTGTCGCCGATCACCGCGGCGATCGCGATTTCCGGGGCCGCGAGTTTTTCGAGGTACTCGCGCGTGCTGGCCACCGTCCGATATGGCATATGCGGATTGCCGTTCACCACGCCTGGCAACTGCAGCATGGCGTGAAATTGCTCCGTGTCGGCCACGCGCAACGCACGCAGCGTCAGCCCCTCGGGCAAGCTCTCAGGTTTCGATTTTGTTATTTCTTGTTGATCCATAGGCGGCTCATAACGTCAATTCGAATGACTTCACCAGAATGCCGGGCAATTGCATCCCACCCGTGGCGCGCTCGCCCCATGTCGAGTCGCTCAATAGCAGTTCGGCCTGCGCGCCGAGTTGTTCGAGTTCGCTGCCGAGCAAACGGTAAAGGCTGTCGTCGAAACGCATGGCCTCGAGTGGTGCGACGATTTCGCCGTTCTCGACCCAGAAGGTCGCAAAGCGCGTCATGCCGGTGAGGCGGCAATTCATGCGGTCCGAGAAGTTCACATACCAGAGGTTGCCGATATAGAGCCCGGTACCGAGTTTCGCCAGCACGTCTTCTTCGAGCAGATCGCCCGCTTGCATAGAGAGTGCGGCCGGTGACTCGCCGGCGAGCGCCCCATTGGGCGTCAAGCCGTATTCGCGCGCGCTGCGTGCGTTGGTCAGCCGTTCGGCACTGCGGCCCGCCTGAATCAACGGGACGCTGTCGCGCAGATAGCCGTCGTCGTTGAAGCCGGGCGTGATACCGAGACTCAGATCTTCGCTGATCGTCACTCGCGGGTCGACTACGACTTCTCCCACATGCAGCTTGTACAACTCGCTGCGTGAACTGGCCTGGGCGCGTGCGGAAAAGCCGCTCCATGCGGCAACACCGAGCAGCTCGGACAACGCGGCGGGCGCCAGATAGGAACGGTAGCGTCCCGGCGCCAACGCGCGCGGCGTGCGAGCGAGCACGGCAAGGCGGCTCCCGGCCTGCTCGACTTTGCGCGAGAACACGGCGTCGCTCCAGTCGTCGCCGGCGTAGGTCGTTTTGATCGCGCGGCCGCTCGGGTCGTACAACGACCAGCTGAAATTGAAGTTGTCCACCTCATACCAGCCGCGACTGCCGCTCGTGGACGCGAAGCCGCGCACGATCGTGCCGCCCGCGTAAAAGCCCACGAAATCGAGCCCTTGCGCGGATTCGGCGACGACCCGCGCCAAACCGTCAGGGTCCGGCAGCTTGCCGGAACGCTGAGTGGTGCGCTCCCATTTCGACGTGTCGAACAGCAGATGCGGATCGTCCGCCGCGTCGCGCAGCCCTGCTCGTAAGGTGGCGAGCGCCGCGCTCACTTCGTCGAGATCCTGTTGCAGATCGCCGCATACGGTCAGCGTGGAATAAGCCTGACGCGCGCCGTCGATCAGGCGCAAGGTCAGCTTGCCTTGCGACACGCTGCCGGTTTGCCGTACCTTGCCCGAATTGAATCGAATAAAGTCGGACTGCTCACCCGCAAACGAACTGAACGTGGTTTCGCCACCTTGTTGCAGGCGCTCGATCGCATCGGCAAGCGCGGTGAAATGCCGCTGCCAATCCACCGACGTAGCGGCGCGCGAGGAGATGAACTGGCTCATCATGCGCCTCCGAAAACGTCGATATTGCTGAATACGCAGGCCGGCGAAGCGTGGCCCACCCGAATGATCTGCGCCGGTTCGCCCTTGCCGCACATGGACGTGCCATACACTTCACGCGTAGCCGCATTGCCCACCGCACTCAGGCTGCGCCAGAAATTCGCAGAAATACCGCGATAGTTCGGCTGTTTCACGACTTGGGTGAGCTTTCCGTTTTCGATCAGTTGGCCGAACTCGCAGCCGAACTGGAATTTGTTGCGATGATCGTCGATCGACCATGACGTGTTGGTACGCATCAGAATGCCGTGTTCGATGCTGCCGATCATCTCTTCCAGCGAACTCTCGCCGGGCTCGATATTCAGATTCGCCATGCGGTCGATCGGCGGCCGGTTCCAGTTCGACGCGCGCGAGTTCGCCACGCCCGGCATGCGTGCGCGCTGCTGCGACAACGCGCCGCCGAGCGGACGCTCCAGCACGCCGTTGCGAATCAGGTACTGTTTGCGTGCTTCGGTGCCGTCGTCGTCGAATGCGTAGGCTGCCGCTTCTTCACGCAGTTCCGGGTCGAAGGTGACGTTCAGCAACTCGGAACCGTAGCGGTACGAACCGAACATGTCCTGCTTCACGAAACTCCAACCCGCGAAATTGCGCTCGTCGCCGAGAATGCGGTCGAGTTCGAGCGGATGGCCGATCGACTCATGAATCTGCAGCATCATCTGGTCAGGCATCAGCAACAGGTCGCGCTTGCCCGCCGGGCAATTCGGCGCGGCCAGCAGTTGCAACGCCTCGTTGGCGACACGTGCGCCCGAGCCTTCGAAGTTAAAGCGCGCCAGCACTTCCATGCCGCCCTGCCCGAGCGTGCCGTAGTTGCCGCCGAGCGTGCGCACTTGCGTGTCGCCGTTTGCGTGCGCGGCGACGCTCAATTGCGGCATCACGAAGCGGAATTGCTGGTCGATGCGAACGCCGTCGCCGGTCATGTAGAGCTGATCCGTGTGGATGATCTGTACCGCCGCCACGCGCTCCACGATTCTTCCGTCGAGATTGGCCGCGGCGCATTCAGCGCCCAAACGGTCGAGCCACTCGGCGCGGCTCGGCAACGCATGCTGCGCATTCGGCGACACATACTCGCCACTCGCCACCGGACGCGCGACTTCGCGGTGGTCGATCAAGGACAAGGCCGCGCTCGCTTCCGCGCGAGCGGTCGCCATATCGAGCGCCGCCTGCAAACCCGCCGCCGACAGGTTCGCGGTCGCGGCATAACCCGCGCCGGCGCCCACCCAGGCAATCAGCATCGCCCCGCGATCGCGCACCGTGCGCAGCGGCTGCGCGATGTCGTTGCGGATCTCGTGATCGTCGATCTGTTCGTCGACAATGCGCAGCGACCAGAAGGCCGCGCGGCTTTTCAGCGTACGGGCGGCCTGCGCCCAACGTTCGTCAATCATGGAGTTTTCCCGTGTGCGTCTGTGCGGCGCGCGGCTCCGGCACATTGAGCGACGACGCCAGCAGCGACTGCGTATAAGGATGCGACGGTGCGTGCAACACGTCGAGCGTGTCGCCGGCTTCGACGATGCGTCCCGACTTCATCACGATCACGCGATGCGCCATGGCTCGCATCACCGCCAGATCGTGCGTAATGAACAAGTAGCTTAGCTTGTACTTTTTCTGCAGATTTGTCAGCAGATTCAGTACCTGCTTCTGAATCGAAACGTCGAGCGCGCTAGTCGGCTCGTCGAGCACCAGCAATTCCGGTTCGACCGCCAGCGCTCGCGCAATCGCAATGCGTTGCCGCTGGCCGCCGGAGAACTCGTGCGGGTAGCGCAACATCGCATCGGCGGGCATGCCGACTTCTTCCAGCAGGCTGCCGACGCGTGCGCGCCGCGCCTTCGCGTCCACTTCCGGCCGATGCACGGCGAGGCCTTCGCCGATGATCTGCTCGACCGTCATACGTGGCGACAGCGAGCCGAACGGGTCCTGAAACACGACTTGCATGCGCGAATACAACGCACGGCGCGAGCTTGCGGTTTTGAGCGTGGAAAGCGGCATGCCGTCGATATGGATATGCCCGGCGGCCGGCTGTTGCAGGCCGAGCACGGTTGCGGCCAACGTGGATTTACCCGAACCCGATTCACCGACAATGCCGAGCGTTTCGCCGCGCCGCACGCTCAGATCGACATCCTGCACCGCGCGGAATGTTGAGCGTCCGAACAGGGAACGCCAGCCTTTCGCCGCCGTGCGGTAGTCGACGGCCAGTCCCTGCACTTCCAGCAACCGGCGCGCGCCCTGCTCGACCGGCGCCACCGCACGCTGCGGCTCGCTGTCGAGCAGGCGCCGCGTGTAGGGATGCTGCGGACTCGCGAACAGCGCCTGGGTCGTATTGGTCTCCACCAGTACGCCCTTTTCCATCACCGCGACGCGCTGCGCGAAACGCTTCACCAGATTCAGGTCGTGCGTGATCAGCAGCACGGCCATGCCGCGTTCAGCCGCCTCCTGTTCCTGCAACGAAATCAACAGATCGACGATCTGCTGGCGAACGGTGACGTCGAGCGCGGTAGTGGGCTCGTCGGCGAGCAGCAAACGCGGGCGGCACGCGAGCGCCATCGCGATCATTGCGCGCTGCCGCTGGCCGCCGGACAGTTGGTGCGGAAAGCTGTCGATACGCCGTTCCGGTTCGGGAATGCCGGTGCGCCTGAGCAGTTCGATGCCACGCTCACGCGCCGCATTCGGCCGCAGGCCTTCGTGCAGACGCAGACTCTCGGCAATCTGTTTGCCGATTGTAAAGAGCGGATTGAGCGCGGTCATCGGCTCCTGAAACACCATCGCGACATCCGCGCCGCGTAAGCCGCGCATCTGCTGCTCGGTTTTCTGCAGCAGATCCTCACCATCGAGCAGCATGCGGCCGCTCAATTCGGCATGCTCGACGAGCCGCAAAATGGACAACGCGGTCACGCTCTTGCCCGAACCCGATTCGCCCACCAATGCCACGCGCTCTCCGCGTGCAATAGACAGGCTGAGTTCATGCACCGCCACCTTGTCGCCAAAACGCACGGAGAAACGATCGATTTCCAGCAATGGCCGATTGGTCGGCGCTTGAGTGTTGGTCATCGCGGACCTCCGCCGAAAGCCGAACCGCGCGAGCGCGTATCCAGCGCATTGCGCAATGCGTCGCCCATGAAAGTCAGCAACAGCAGCGTGATCACCAGCGCGGCAAATGCCGACATGGAGATCCACCACGCGTCGAGATTGTTCTTGCCTTCCTGAAGCAGTTCACCGAGGCTCGGCGTTGGCGGCGGCACGCCGAGACCGAGAAAGTCGAGGCTGGTCAGCGAGAGAATCGCGGCGCTCATGCGAAACGGCAAAAAGGTGATCACCGGCGTCAGGCTGTTCGGCAATACATGGCGCCACATGATCTGCCAGTTGCTCAGGCCCATGGTGCGCGCCGCTTTCACGTAATCGAGCGAACGATTGCGCAGGAATTCCGCGCGCACGTAGTCCGACAGAACGAGCCAGCCGAACATAGACAACAGAATGAAGAGCAGCCACAACGTGGGCTCGAAGATCGACGCGAAGATGATCAGCAGGTACAGGTCCGGCATCGAACTCCAGATCTCGATCAGGCGCTGGCCGATCAGATCGGTGCGTCCGCCGTAAAAACCCTGTATCGCGCCAGTCAACACGCCAACGACGACACCGGACACCGTGAGCGCCAGCGCCATCAGCACCGACAGGCGGAAGCCGTAGAGCAGCCGCGCCAGCACGTCACGCCCGAACTGATCCGTGCCAAGCCAGTTGCTCGCGGTGGGCGGCGCCGGATACGGATGCGCGGCGAAATAGTCGATCGTGTCGTAGTGGAAATGATTCGGCGGATAGACCGCGAAGTTGCCGTTCGATTCGAGCCGCGAACGGATATACGGGTCGAGGTAATTGGCACGCGCCGGAAAGTCGCCGCCGAACAGCGTCTCCGGATAGTCCTTCACGATGGGAAAATAATAGTGCCCGTCGTAACGCACGATCAACGGACGGTCGTTGGACAACACCTCGCCGAGCAGGCTGATGACGAACAACGACACGAAAATCACGAGGCTCCAGTAGCCCAGACGCTGCTGCCTGAAGCGCAGCCACGTACGCCGCCACGGAGACGGCGACGCCGCGTGCGCCGCGCCGGCCGCGTCAGCGGTCCAGGCGGTTGAATTGGATGCGGGGGTCGACGAGGACATAGCAGACGTCAGCAATAAGTTTGGTTACGAGGGCAATCAGCGTGAACAGAAAGAGCGAGCCAAGCACAACCGGATAATCACGGCGAATCACCGAGTCGTACGACAGTTGGCCCATGCCGTCGAGCGAGAACAGCGTTTCGATCAGCAGGTTGCCGTTCAGAAACGCGCCTACGAATGCCGCCGGCAAACCGGTGAGCAACGGAATTGCGGCGTTGCGCAGCACGTGTTTCCACAGCACGTCGCGCTCCGGCGCACCCTTGGCGCGTGCCGTCAATACATACTGACGGCCGATTTCCTCCAGAAAGGTGTTCTTGGTCAGAATCGTGACGATCGCGAAGTTGCCCACCACCGAGGCCGTGACCGGCAGCACGATGTGCCACAAATAGTCGAGTACTTTGCCAAATGCACTGAGATCGTTGAAGTTATCCGACGTGAGGCCACGCATCGGAAACACCTGCCAGAACGTGCCGCCACCGAAGAGCATGAGCAGCAACACGCCGAGTACGAAACCAGGAATCGCATAACCGGCGAGCACCAGCACGCTCGTGACGGTATCGAAGCGCGAACCATTGCGCACCGCCTTCGCGATCCCCAATGGCACGGATATCAGATACGTCAGCAGCACCGTCCATAAGCCGAGCGTGATCGAAACGGGCAACTTCGATTTGATGACGTCCCACACGCTGTCATGCTGATAGTAGGACTGGCCGAGATCGAACGTCGCGTAGCGCTTGAGCATCAACAGATAGCGTTCGAGCGGTGGCTTGTCGAAGCCGAACTGCTTCTTGATCTGCTCGATCTGCTGCGGATCGACACCCTGGCTGCCGTGATAACCGCCGCCACCCGCCCACGCCTCTCCGCCACGGCCAGCGCCGTGGCGGAGTTGCGTCATCACCTGTTCGACCGGCCCACCCGGCACGAACTGCGTGACGACAAAAGTCAGCGTGACCACGCCGAGCAGGGTCGGCACCATCAACAGCAAACGTCTGAGAATGTAGGCAAGCATGTTGTTCCTCAGTGGGCCGCAGCCGCGGATGACCCGGAGGACTGCGCCGCCTGGGTGGTTTGAGTGACGGGTGCGCCTGGTTTTTTCGCGTACCAGTAGTCAATCACCCATTCTTCGTATTGGTACGTTTTGGGAACGATCTTCGGAAAGCCGATCGTGGTCTTGTAGCCGATGCGCGCGCCTGGCGCGTAGTACTCCGGCACGAGGTAGAACGAATAGATCAGCACGCGATCCAGCGCACGGGTCGCCGCTTCCAGGTCCTCGAGATTGGTCGCGGAAAGCGCCGAGTGAATCAGCGAGTCGACCGCTTTCGAACGAATCCCCGGATAGTTTTCCGAACCGACCTCGGACGCGGCCGCGCTACCGAAACGGCGCGTCAGTTCAGCGCCCGGAATCGTGACCGGCGGATAGATGAAGGTGGTCATGTCGTACTCGAAATTGTCCAGCCGCTTCTGGTACAACGCGCTATCGATTTCCCGCATATGCGCCTGAATGCCGAGCATGCCGAGCGCCTGCATATACGGCAGGATCAGACGATCCATGCCGGGCTGATCGTCCATGATTTCGATCGTCATCGGCGTGCCGTTGGCGTCGCGCAATGCGCCGTCGCGATAGTGCCAGCCGGCTTGCGCCAGCAGATCACGCGCCACGCGCAAATTGCCGCGCAAGGAGTTCGGCGCGATCGTGTCGGGCTGTTTGAGCATCGGACCGAACACTTCCGGCGGCACGCTGGCTCTCAATGGTTCGAGCAACGCCAGTTCCTTCGGACCGGGCATGCCGGTCGCGCCGAACGGACTTGCCGCGAAATAGCTGCTGGTGCGCCGGTATTGCCCATAGAACATCATCCGGTTCATCCAGTCGTAGTCGAATGCCATCGTCAGCGCGTGGCGCACGCGCGGATCCTGAAACATCGGCTTGCGTAGATTCATGAGCAGTCCCTGCATCTGCGCGGGACCATCGGCGAATTCGCCCTTCTTCAACAGGCCATTGTCGAAGTTCTTGCCGACGTATTTGCGGGCCCACTGCGTCGCGCTGTATTCGACGATAACGTCCGCGTCGCCCGCCTTGAAGGCTTCGAGTTGCGTGTAGTGGTCACGGTACAGATTGAACGTGATACTTGCGAAGCGATACATGCCGCGCCGCGACGGCAGATTCGCGGCCCAGTAGTCGGGGTTGCGCCGATAGGTGATCTGCTTGTCGTTCTTGCGCGACTCGATCAGATACGGACCGCTCGCGATCGGCGCCTCGTTCGCGATCTGATCGAAAGGCAAACGTGTGCCGTCCGCACGCGCGCCCCACTTCGGCGAGAAGATCGGCAAGTCGCCGGCGATCAGCGGCGCGTCGCGCTCGGCATGCTTGAATTCGAAGCGCACGGTCGCCGGGTCGACAATCACGGCGCGCTTGATCACCGAGAACTGCGCGTTGAACAAGGGCGACGCCTTGGAACTCGTCAGCGTATCGAACGAGTATTTGACGTCGGCCGCGGTAATCGGATCGCCGTTCGAAAAACGCGCGGAGGGGTTGATGTGGAACGTGGCCGAGGCCAGGTCCGGCGCGACTTCTACGTCGTCGGCAATGAGCGGGTATTCGGAGGCGAGTTCGTCCCAGCTGCGCTGCATCAGCGTATCGAACATCAGATGCAGAATGTCCGGCGCGGGCGCGCCGCGCACGAGAAACGGATTCAGCGAATCGTAGCTCTGCAGTTCGTCGAAGTTCTGGAAGCTGAGCTTGCCGTCGCTCGGTGCCGTGGGATCCGCATAGTCGAAGTGCGTAAAGCCGGCGGGATATTTGGGCTCGTCGTATTGCGCAATCGAGGGCCGCGCCTGCGCGCAGATCGCGCTCAATGCCAGACACGCACCGGCGCACAACGCGATCCGCGCGGCGGTGCGAAGCCGCGGCACGGGCGCGGACGCTGCCGTGGGCACGGCGCGCGGCCGGCGAAACTTCACAAGTCTCATCTTCGGAATGCGTAAGGACGCGCGCCGGCTTGACGCCGGCGCGCGGTAAGTCGAATCGGCGCGAGTGACGGCCCGACGCCGTCGCTCCCGTAGCTTTCCCCGCTTGCGCTACGCTGCTGCTTACCGCCCGCTGTCGCTCGTCGTGGTGCTGAGCGAGCATTGTGCACGGGGAACACCAATGTACGTCTTTAAACGTGGTTTGCCGCTCCGGAACGGGAGACCCGAAACCGGAGCGGCCGACCCACTAGACAGACTGCGGATGAATCACAACCATCAAAGACTTCAGAAGCGGTACGACGCACCGACCTGGAAGAAACGGCCGATATTGGTGTACAGCGACTGGTCGTAGCCCGTGATATCCGGCGTGGCCTGCCATTCGACGTCGAACGGCGGCTTACGATCGAAGATGTTGTTGATGCCGCCGTAGATCGTCCAGTTCTTGAAGCCGCGATACGTAGCCATCAGGTTGAACTGGCTATACGACGCCACCGACAGCGTGCCACCGTCGCCGAACTCGGACGCCACCGCGTTCGTGTACGGGCCGGTGTACTGCCACGTCAGCGTCGTGGTCAGCTTGCGGTAATCCCAGGACAAGCTGGTATTACCCTTCCAGCGCGGATTGGACGCACCGAACGGCTGCAGCAACGCGAGGTTGTTGCCGGCGAAGTCCTGCGTGGGCGCACCCGGGCTGTTCAGCTTGAAGTGCCACACGTAGGCCCAGTCGCCTGCCAGCGTGAACGTACCGTACTTCGTGCCGACCGACTTGCGGAAGTTCATGTCGAAGCCGTCGGTGTCGAGCGAGCCGAGGTTGACGAACTGTTCCTTGATGTAGGCCACCGTGCCGTCCGGATTGCGAATCACGTTCGACGGGTTGTTTGCGTCCATCACCGCGTTCGGATCGTTCGTGCCGATCACACCGTCGATGTGAATCTTGTAGAACGCCGCACCGATATCCGTCGACGAATCCGGCGAGAGCTCGAAGCCAATGTTGTAGTTCTTCGTGTGCTCAGGCTGCAGCGCCGGGTTGCCGTTGACCTGTTCCGTCGTGAAGTGCTTGGTCGGCGTGCCGCTAGGATCGTTCGGGTCCACGAGATTCTGGTGGGCGAGATAGGTTGCCTGCGAGTTCTCGACCAGAGTCGGCGCGCGGAAGCCACGGCTGTACGATGCATACGTCGTGAGCATCTTGACCGGCTGGAAGCGCAATGCGAAGCTCGGCGAGAATGCACCGCCAAAGTCGCTGTAGTGGTCGTAACGGCCCGCTTGCGTGAACGTCAGGTTGTGAATGATCGGAATATCGACCTGATAGTACACGGCGGCCACGTTGCGCTCGCCGTCGACCGTCTGCACGTTTGCCGGCGCCGTGACCCCAAGCGCGCTATACGTGCGCGAGTTGATCAGGTTACTTTCGTGACGGAATTCCGTACCGAAACCGACTCCGACCGGGCCACCAGGCAGATTGAACAGGTTACCCGTCGAGGTTTTCGCCGTAACACTGTCGAGCTTCGAGATTGCCTGTTCGTAGTCGTTCTGGAACACGCCGTTCAAGCCGTTCGGCGTGGCCGACGGGTTCGAGAAATTGAACACGCCGTTCTGCAGAATGTTCTCGACGCCAGCCACATTCAGCGCATTGCCGTAGGTCGTGTCGACCGTGCTCTGCGAATGGCCATAATCCGCGGACCAATCCCAGTCGCCGAACTTGGCGGTGGTAAACGACCCCTTCACGCCGGTCATTGCACGCCAGAACGTCGACACCGTATCCGCCGAAACAGTGTTCGGGAACGTGTAGTTGATCTGCGTCGGCACGCCGAACGGGTTGTACGGGTTGGTGCCCGAGACCGTGCGCGACAGCGGCAACGCCGAACCGGTAGCCGGGTTGAACGCGTTCGTCTGGCTGCTCAGCACTGCCGGACCTTCGTTCTGCACGGTTTCGTTGCGGCTCACCCACAAATCGGCGTAAGCCTGCACGTCGTCGTTGATCTTGAAGGTGCCGCGCACTTTAGCATTCAGGCGTGTGATCGCCGGCATGAGCGAGGTGGCGCTCGCCGGGTTCGATTTACACGTGGTCGCGCCGTTCGCCGACACGCTGCCCGGAGGGCAAGGGCTGAGCGCCGATTTGGTGCCGTCGGGCGAGGTCCAGTACGACTGCTGGTTCGGACCGAGCGGGCCCGCGAGACCGCCCGGGAACTGGCTGAAGTCCTGATTTGCGGTCATGTCGCGATCGGCGAGCGACGAGCCGGTGTCGCGATAGTAGCTCGCGGCGGCCGTCACGTTGAAGCGGTCGCCATTCAGATCGCCAACGCCGCCGAGCACGCTGAAGTTACCCTGCGCGTCGCCCGGATGCTGCGCCTTGCCGAGCTGGCCGTCGATCTGCAAGCCCTGAAAGTCCTTCTTCGTGATGATGTTGACCACGCCTGCAATCGCATCCGAACCATACACCGAGACCGCACCGGTCTTCACGATGTCGATGTGATCGATCATGTTGAGCGGGATCGAATTCACGTCGAAGAACGTGTCGGTGAAGTTCACCGCCTTGCCGTAATTCGCCACCCGTTGGCCGTCCACCAGCACCAGCGTGTACTTCTCGCTCAAACCGCGCAATGCAATGCCGCCACCGCCTTGCGCGGAGCTGTTCATCGTCGTTTGGCCCCAGCTGCTCCCTGAGTTCGCGGACGTGCCGCGCAGGAAGTCGGCCACGGTCGTATAACCGCTTTGCTGGATTTCCTTGGGCGTGATGGTCTGGACTTCCGTATTGCCAACCTTGTCCGATGTGCGGATCAGCGAGCCGGTCACTTCAAATTTCTTGAGTTGCTGAACCCCTTTGCCCGCCGGCGTCGCGGTGCTGCTGTCCGCGGACGGCGTGGCAGCAGCGCCTGTCGCCGGCGCGCTTTCCGTCGTTGCGCCCGCCGCTGTGCCGGTGGTGGCCGGCTGGCTTTGTGCAAACGCCGGTACGGCGATTGCGGCCGACAATGCCAGTTCAGCCCAGACTATTCTTCTAATGGCCAGCGCCAATGCCCTTTGTTTCATTTTTCCCCTTCTCGCTCGTCAGTAAGGCCACAGCAATATGTGATGAGAGGTCTTGTGAACCTCTCCACTCGATATACGGCGATCTTGCGCCGCGCTCCGTTAAAGCAACATCAAATAACTCAGTGTTGGACTACTAATTTATTGCAATCGAAACGCGCAGCGCTTTTCAAATTGTTGTCATCTCTACCGCCACGCGAGTGGATCCCGCCACTCGCCGGCCCTCAATTCCCAAATCTCGGGTACAAACTTAAGTAATGCTTACAAATACACATTGAGTGCTCTTTGCAAAAGCATGACCTGCGGCACTAAAACAATCGTGGCGTCCCTACCCAAACGATCACCGCTTCTTCACGTGCGGTATTGGACCAGGAGTGCGGCACGGTAGATTCGTAATGCGCAGTGTCGCCTGCCTGCAATACGAACGTTGTGCCTTCCAACGTGAGCGAGATCTGGCCGCTCATCACATACAGAAACTCTTCCCCTGCGTGCGTCGTGACTTCCGAGGGATTTTGTCCCACCGGCATCCTGACGAGAATGACTTCCAGCTTGCTGCCAACCGACAGATTCGTGAGCCGCCCAAACAGATTGGCACTGCCGTCAAATCCGAAGTACTTCAGGTCACTGCCTCTACGCACCGACTTGTCTTCGGTCGGCGTATCGACGAAGTACTGCACCGTGACACCTAACGCTCGAGCAATACCTACTAACGATGTAATAGAAGGTGTTGCGTGACCCCGTTCCACTTGCGACAGAAAGGGCTTGGAAATGCCCGCAGTCTTTGCCACTTCATCCAGCGTGCGCTTGAGCCGTTGGCGAAGCGCGCGGATTTTGCTTCCTATAGAGATTGCAACGTGTGCCTTGTTATTGAGTGGCAAAACCATAGCAAGACAGAATCCCGTAGTCAAAAATAGTTTGATATATACAAATTATGTTTCATAGAACGCAACATCCTCCCTCGACCATTCCCGACAAGCCTGCCGGGATGCCGCTATGGATAACTCGATCTGTGTGTTTTCCAGAAGACTTCCGCCTCCTCCGAATGCCTGGCGGTAGTTGCGAGTGCAACCACGCTCAGACATCGGAGACGGTCCACATTCCTTACGACGAGCGCGCTCCCTCGCGCCCGCCATGAGGACACCTCGAGCGCGCCTCGTCAGATGAAACATAACGGGAACAGAGTGCTCTTATTTCGACGCCACCAGCACCCACAAACGGGCGAGGTCGGCTGAACCATCGGTGCCCTTCACGGCACGGAAGGTTTGTACCGCACGCGCTTTATCGCCGGCCACGTAGTACGCCTCACCCAGATGCAGTTGCGCCTGGTCCGGGTGGTCGATCCCACCCTTCGCGATTGCCGCGTCCATGGCAGCGAGCCCCTGTTTTGCCTGCCCGGCGAACACCTGGTTGAATGCCATGTCGACAGGCGCAATGGGATTCGCCGGATCTGCAGGTGCCTGCGCCCGTTTTGCCGCCAATGCCTGAAGGCGTTTCTCGCGATCCGCTTGTGCGTCGCGCCCCAGAACGCCCGACGCAAAGCCCTGATCGATGACCTGCTTGCCTTCAGCCGTCGTACCCGCCACGATCGCGAGCTGGGTCATTTCCATGTAATCGTCGGCGCTCGAGAGCGAGCCGGTCGCGCGGCGCAACCGGTACGTGTCGATATCGAGCTTCGACGAATAGCCCGGCTTGCTGCGAATCGCCGAGAACAGATCGTCCCAATAGGACTGTTTCGGATGATAGGCAACCAGCTTTTCGAGCGTGCTGCGATACGTGGCATCGTCCTTCACGCGTTGCGCACACGTGCCGAGCAATTGCAGTTGTGACTCGTCAGGCGCGTGACCGGCACGCACCTGCGCATCGATGCCCGGCCTGAGCAGGCTCACCACGCTCGCGCAATCGTTCGACAGGTAGTACGACTGAACCAGCAGCGTACGCATGTCGGGATCGCTGCCACCGGACTTCAGATAGCGCTGCGCGACCTTCGCCGCCTGCGCATAGTTCTTCTGCTGGAAGTAGATGCCGGCCAAAGCCGCGGACGTACGCTGCTCGTCCGCGCCGCTCAACTTCCCGGAACTCAACAACGTTTCGTAAGCCTGAGCGGCGACACCGGACTCGCCGGCCGCCGCCGCTGCCGCACCGCGCATCTGTTCGATCATGGTGCTCTCATACGGGGTCTTACCGGACACGGCCGCCGCCTGATCGATCTTCGCCAGCGCGTCCTTGTACTTGTGCGCGCGATACAGATCCTGCGCGGCATTCAGCGGTTTCGCCACGTCCGGCCGCAGCGTGTCGGCGGCATGAGCGGCGAGCGGCAGTACGAGAGCCGCCGCCATGACGACAAGCCTGAAGCGTTGTTGAATCGTTTGCATTGCCCTTCCCTATTGCATGTACTGCTCATTACCGATCAGGCCGATTTTCGTCGCGCCCAGTCGTTGCGCGGACGCCATCACCTCCGCGACATCCTTGTACGGCACCAGCTTGTTCGGCCGCAGATGAATTTCGGCCTGAACCGGTTCAGCCGCCACTTGAGCGAGCCTGGATTCGAGCGCAGCACGATTCGGCACTGGCTGACCGTTCCACGTGGTCGTGCCGTCGAAGTCGATATCGATCTGCACTACTTCAGGTTGCGTGATCGGTGGCGGTGGATTGCCGACCGGCAGGTTCATCTTTATGGCATGGGTCTGAATCGGAATCGTGATAATCAGCATGATCAGCAACACCAGCATCACGTCGATCAGCGGTGTGGTGTTGATATCGACCATCACGTCCGGTTCACTGCCGCCGCCCGACGATACATTCATTCCCATTCTCGGCTCCTGTCGATCGGACTTAGTGCTTTAGCACTTAGTCCGGTCCCATGCAAAGTTAACCACCGCGCGCTGGCGGCTCCGTGATAAACGAAACCTTCGCGATACCGGCACGCTCGCACTCGGTAATGACCCGGCCGATGAATTCATAACGCGCGCTCTGGTCACCCCGAACATGCACTTCCGGTTGCGGCGTCATGACCGACACGGTCTTCAGGCGTGCCAGCAGCGTAGGCGCATCGACCTGCTTCTCGTTCCAGAAGAAATCGCCGTCACGGTTGACCGCAATGACGATACTCTTGGGGGTGGTCTGCAGTGGCTGGATCGTCTCCTTCGGCAATTGCACCGGCACCGTATGCGTCACGACCGGAATCGTGATCAGAAAGATGATCAGCAGAACCAGCATCACGTCGACGAGCGGCGTGGTGTTGATACTGGAGATGACCTCGTCGTTGTCGTCCTGCCCAACGCTCATTGCCATGACGGACTCCGCTTATTGAACCAGCGACGCTTCGCGAGCCGCGGCGCGCGCCGGGCGGCGGCTGCCGGCCAGCAAGACGGTATGCAGTTGCGCGCCGAATGCACGCACACGCTCCATCACCGACTTGTTGCGGCGAACCAGGAAGTTGTAGCCGAGCACGGCGGGCACCGCCACCGCGAGACCGATGGCGGTCATGATCAGCGCCTCACCCACCGGGCCCGCGACCTTGTCGATCGAAGCCTGGCCGGCAATGCCGATCGCCGTCAGCGCGTGATAAATGCCCCACACGGTGCCGAACAGGCCGACGAACGGCGCTGTCGAACCCACCGTACCGAGGAAAGCCAGGCCGTCTTGCAGACGATTCGACACGTTGGTGATCGCACGCTCGACCGAGGTATCGATCCAGGTATTTCGGTCCACGGCTTCGAGCAGCGCTTCGTCGTGGTGCTCGCCAGCCTCGATAGCCGTTTCGGCGATGAAGCGGAACGGCGACGCTTCGTCGAGGCGCTGCGCGCCTTCAACCAGTGACGGCGCGGTCCACAATTGCTCATCGGCGCTCTTGGCCCGGCGGTTCGCGCGGAACTGCTCGACGAACTTGGTGATCATGATGTACCAGCTACCCATTGACATGAGCACCAGCAGAATCAGCACGAAGCGAGCGACGAAGTCGCCGTTCTTCCAGAGTGCGCCGAGGCCGTATGGGTTATTGACGGTTTCGGACGTGGCCGGCGCCGGCGGCGGGACCGCTTCGTCGGCGGCCGAACTCGCGGTTTGCGGCGCGGCCGTGGCCGGCGCGGCAGCTGACGCCGAGGCGTCGCTGGCCTGTGCGTGGGCCATTTGCGGTGCAACAAAGGTATCCACCGTAGTTACGGCGATCAACATGCTTGCCGCCAGTGCGGCGAGAGTACGCTTCTTCATGCCTGCTCCAAGTTCATTAGTACAACTTCCAAACTAAGACTGATAAATCGCTACCGGTACCGAACAGCCTGTGAATTCAGTTCAGGTTAAACGAGAACGGAACTTGCACACGGACAGCCTGGCCTTGGGAAACGCACGTGAACTGCTTGACCGCGTTGAATGCAGCACGATCCAGCGAGGAGTCGTCTGCGGATTTGGCAACACGTTCATTCGTAATATGGCCCTGCGGGTCGACGACGAATTCAATGAGAACATCACCCGTTACGTTGTTTTCCTGCGCTTCCTTCGGGTAGCGAATCGACGAACGGATCTGATCCGAGTTCGGGCACACGACTCCGACTTCTGTACTCACAGGCTTGCTCGGCGCGGGCGGTGCCGGCGGTGCGGGCGGCGCCACGGCAGGTGCCGAGACAACCGGTGCGGCCTGATGCGCAATGGTCGGCTGCGGCGGCGTTTGCACCTGCACTTCGGGCGGCGGCACGAACGGCGGCGGCGGCGGCGCGAATTTCGGCGGCGGCAGTTGCACCGTAGGCAGCGGCGGCGGCGGTGGCGGCTTCACCGGCTCGATGATCTTCGTTTCGATAGGATGTTGAATGACCTGCACGACCTTGGTGGCAAGGCCATTGATCAGTGCGTAGATCAGCACGATATGCAGGAGCAGAACGACTGCGATGCCGCCAAAGCGGCGTACTGGGTTTTGCTGTTTGCGCCCAAACTCTCGCGGGCGCCCTGGCCTCTCCATATGGGCCGTTGCTGCCGGAAATTGCCCTTCGACTTTCGTACCCACCTTTACTCCTCCGGCGTGAACCGTTCATTTCTGTAACTGCAGTGCGCTTACATACCGCAAATAACATTCACTTCAATCATCCGGCGAACGACTACCCTTGGTTCGCAGTCCAAAATGGACGCAGCACTCCCCGGCCTCGATCCGACGAATCGGACGTGACTCAAGGAGGCTGCGGCCGCATGTCATGCGAGCCTGAAAGCCGATCTAAGTAGAACTACTAATAGATTAAATTTGAACCGCCAACTTCTGCCTTGCATGAACGCTGGAGACAACCTGATCGATGTGTGTCGTAACGCCTGGAACTTTTTGCGCGAACGTCACATGCGTTTCATGGGAGGCAAAGATAGCAGGACAAAAAATGTCCGGTCAAACTTTTTTTGATGGCGGCATACTTAGTTTAGAGAGATAACTCTAACTCGCCGCGAATTGGCGCCGCTTTAAAAGAATAAGTGTATGTCGAGCAGATAAGCATTCGACGTTTTATGCCCGAGAATTGGGATTTCTCTGCACTTACAACGTGCACCGATGCACTTGAATCTGCCGGCGGCATGCTCGTCGACAACGCCAGGAAGTCCACCGGGCAAGCCTTTCCGCGCGGGCGCACAGTAATTCGAGCGGATCGCGATCAGTTTGTTTGTCTGGATGGTGAGTCGCCGGGGCGAGACCGCCGCCGATGGCGAGACGATAGCAGAAGGAAAGCAGCGTTTAAAAATACTTTTAGCGCTATTTACGACACTCTAAATACGCATTCCAATTACGCCTTAACCTTAATTACAAATTAATTCCAATAAATTACATTATGCCAACAAACCGGACAATGATTGCGGGTAGGTTGAATTCGCATGGCGCGTTTCGGCACCTGGCGCCGAACGAGTTGCGCATATCAGCAACGTCTGGGGCGAGCTTGCATGAACTGCCGGAGTTCAACGAACGGAAAAAGAGAGCGGCGCAAAGTTGATTGCGCCGCTCTCTGTTGCATCAACCGTTCGTACCTTCGCCCGTTACCATGAGGTCGTCGTTCCGCGATCGCGCCAGAACGGGCCGCAACGCAGCGCCTGTATGACTCGCGGCAACGCGAGATAGTCCTTCGGGGTCCGTAGCAGCGACAATCGACCCACCGCCGACCCCACCTTCCGGACCGAGATCGATGATCCAGTCCGCCTCGGCGATCACATCGAGATCGTGCTCGATGACAACGACACTATGGCCGCCGTCCGCGAGACGATGCAGAACGCGAATCAGTTTGGCCACATCCGCCATATGCAGGCCCACGGTTGGTTCGTCCAACACATATAGGGTGTGTGGCGGCTTCTGTCCGCGCCGGGTAATGTCGTCGCGCACTTTGCTCAGTTCGGTGACGAGTTTGATGCGCTGCGCTTCGCCGCCCGACAACGTGGGCGAAGGCTGACCCAGTGTGAGATAACCGAGCCCAACGTCTTTCATCAACTGCAATGGATGTGCGATGTTCGAGATGGGCGCGAAGAACTCGACGGCTTCGTCGATTTCCATGGTCAGCACGTCACCGATATTCTTGCCGCGCCATGTGACCGCGAGCGTTTCCGGATTGAAGCGCTGCCCGTGACATACGTCGCAAGGCACCTTCACGTCGGGCAGAAAGCTCATGCCGATGGTGCGCACGCCCTGCCCCTCACAGGCCGGACAACGGCCTTCGCCGGTGTTGAACGAGAAGCGCGAGGCCGTATAGCCGCGCGCACGCGCTTCGAGCGTGCCAGCGAACAGCTTGCGGATCGCGTCCCACACGCCGATGTACGTGGCGGGACACGAACGCGGTGTCTTGCCGATCGGCGTTTGATCGACTTCCAGCACGCGGTCGATGCTCTCCCAGCCAGTGATCGCATCGCAGCCTTGCCAGGCATGCGTCACATTCAAGGGTGCGCGCGGCGCCGTGCGTGCCAGCACGCTGGAGCGCCGGTTCGCAGCGGGTTTCTCCTCGGCCGCCGCGCGCGCGCGGCGCGTGGCCGGCGACGACAGCACCGAACGTCCGACGGCATCCAGCAAATTTGTCATCAACACGTCGCGAGCAAGCGTCGACTTGCCGGAACCGCTGACGCCGGTAATCGCCACCAACCGCGAGAGCGGAATGCCGACCGTAACGTTGCGCAGGTTGTGCAGTTTGCCGCCGTGTACCGTCAGCCAGTTTTCCGGCACAGCGGCCGTGCGCTTGCCCGGCGCGACCACTTCGCGGCGCGGCTGCAACGGATGCACGATGGGGTGGGCGAGAAACTGTCCGGTCAGCGAATCAGGATGCGCCGACAGGTCCGCCACGCTGCCCTGTGCCACCAGCGTACCGCCGCGCTTGCCCGCGCCCGGCCCGATGTCGATGATGTGATCGGCACGCCGGATGGTGTCCTCGTCATGTTCGACGACCACCAGCGTATTGCCCTTTTCACCCAGCTTGCGCAAAGCGTTCAGCAGAATCTGATTGTCACGCGGATGCAGACCGATGGTGGGTTCGTCGAGTACGTAGCACACGCCTTGCAGATTGCTGCCGAGTTGCGCGGCAAGCCGGATGCGCTGCGCCTCGCCGCCCGAGAGGCTTGGCGCGGCGCGATCGAGACTCAGATAACCGAGCCCCACTTCTTCGAGGAACTGCAGGCGGCTGCCGATTTCACTGATCACGTCGCGCGCGATTTCCGCGTCGCGGCCGGTCATTTCCAGCGTGTCGATCCACGCGCGCGTGTCGGACACGGTCCATTGCGCGACATCGACAATGGCCTGCGCGTCGAACGTGACCGCGCGCGCGGTGGGATTCAGACGCGTACCCGCGCAATCCGGACACGGTTCATCCACGAGACCTTCGGGTTCCTGCTCTTCCGAAGGCAGACTCTGTTCGCGGCCGCGATTGTCGTCGACCACGATCGTGTCGTCGTATGCCGCGCGCTGCTCACGCGTGAGCGCGAGGCCCGTGCCGACACAGGTGGTGCACCAGCCATGCTTGCTGTTGTACGAGAACATGCGCGGGTCGAGTTCCGGGTAGCTCGTACCGCACACCGGACACGCGCGCTTGGTGGACAGCACCTTCACGGCACCAAGGCTGGCCGTGGGACGGCCGCCGCTGATCGCGTCGTGCAAACCGTCGAGCGGCGCCAGCAGATGCATCACACCCTTGCCGACCTCCAGCGTCTGATCGAGCGCCTGACGCAATTCGGTTTCATGGTCCGGCGAAACGACGAGGTCAGCCACCGGCAATTCGATCGTATGCTCGCGGAAACGGTCGAGCTTCGGCCACGGGTCCACCGGCACGAACTCGCCATCCACGCGCAGATGCGTATTGCCGCGCGCTTTCGCCCACTTGGCAAGATCCGTGTAGACGCCCTTGCGATTCACGACCAGCGGCGCGAGAAAGCCGACATGCTGTCCCTTGTGATCGCGCAGCAACTGCGCCGCGATCGACTCGACGCTTTGCGACGTGACCGGCGTGCCGTCGTGAATGCAATGCTGCAAACCGAGCTTCACATACAGGAGACGCAGGAAGTGCCACACCTCGGACGTGGTCGCCACGGTACTCTTGCGGCCGCCGCGCGAAAGCCGCTGCTCGATCGCGACAGTCGGCGGAATACCGTACACCGCGTCGACCTCGGGCCGCCCCGCCGGCTGCACGATGGAACGCGCGTAGGCGTTCAGCGATTCGAGGTAACGGCGCTGCCCTTCGTGGAACAGGATGTCGAACGCGAGCGTGGACTTGCCCGAACCGGATACGCCGGTAATGACGTTGAATTTGCCGTGCGGGATGTCCACGTCCAGCGCTTTCAGGTTGTGCTCGCGTGCATTGACGATGCGCACCACGTCCTCGCCTTCGATCGCCCGGCGCGCACGCGCGGCGCTCAGCGCCTTTTGCAGCGGAATGCCTTGCGACGCCGGCTCTTCCGCCGCGCTCATGGCGCGGTCGTATTGCAGCAGCGCTTCGCCCGTATGCGATTCCGCACACGCCTTGACGTCTTCCGGCGTGCCGGCGCACAGCACTCGCCCGCCGCCGTCGCCACCTTCGGGACCGAGGTCGATCAGCCAGTCGGCGGCGCGAATCACGTCGAGGTTGTGCTCGATCACGATCAGCGAATGACCGCTTGCGAGCAGTTTGCCGAACGCCTGCATGAGCTTGGCGATGTCGTCGAAATGCAGGCCGGTGGTCGGTTCGTCGAACATGAAGAGGCGTTTTGCGACCGGCTGCTTCGCGCTGCGCGCGGTTCGCGCCTGAGCCGATTCCGCGAGGAACCCGGCGAGCTTGAGCCGTTGCGCCTCACCGCCTGACAGCGTGGGCACCGGCTGGCCGAGCTTCACGTATTCGAGGCCCACGTCGACGATCGGCTGCAGCACGCGCAACACTTCGGCGTCTTTGGCAAAGAAGGTGATCGCTTCGCTCACCGTCAATTCCAGCACGTCGGCAATGCTCAGCGTGCGCGCCGGTTCGCCGCGCTCGATTTTCACTTCGAGCAGTTCCGCGCGATAACGGCGACCGTCGCAATCTGGGCAACGCAGATACACGTCGCTCAGGAACTGCATTTCGATATGTTCGAAACCGGAGCCGCCGCAGGTCGGGCAACGGCCGTCACCCGAGTTGAAGCTGAACATGCCGGGGCCGTAACCGCGTTGTTGCGCGAGCGGCGCCTTGGCGAACAGTTTGCGGATTTCGTCGAACGCGCCGACATAACTGGCCGGGTTCGAACGCGCCGTCTTGCCGATCGGCGATTGGTCGACGAACACCACGTCGGTGACCTGATCGGCACCGCTCAGGCTTCTGAATGCGCCCGGCGATTCGGTGGCGAGTCCGAAGTGCCGCGCCATGGCGGGATACAACACGTCTTGCAATAGCGTGGATTTGCCGGAACCCGACACGCCCGTCACGCAGACGAGCCGCTCCAGCGGAATCTCCACCGTGACATCGCGCAGATTGTGTTCGGTCGCGCCTTCGAGCACGATGCGCGGCGTGGCGGCATCTACCGGCCGCTGCGACCAGTGTGCCGCGTCCGCCACATGCCGACGGCCGCCGAGGTACTCGCCGGTAAGCGTGCCGGACGAACGGATAGCCTCGGGCACGCCGTCGTAAATGATCGAACCGCCGCGCTCGCCCGGCCCAGGCCCCATGTCGATCAGACGATCCGCCGCGAGCATCACGGAGGGATCGTGTTCCACCACCACCAGCGTATTGCCCGCGTCGCGCAGGCGATGCATGGCTTCGACGATGCGGTTCAGATCGCGCGGATGCAGACCGATACTCGGCTCGTCGAGCACGAAAAGCGTCTTGGTAAGCGACGTGCCGAGCGCCGTGGTCAGGTTGATCCGCTGCACCTCGCCGCCGGACAGCGTGCGGCTTTGCCGGTCGAGCGTCAGATAACCGAGGCCCACGTCGCACAGATATTTGAGGCGCGTGCGTACCTCGGCGAGCAGCAGTTTGAGTGCGTCGTCGAGCAACGCGCTCGGCAAGCTGATTTCGTCGAAGAAGCGCCGGATGCGCTCGATCGGCATCAGCATCAGGTCATGCACGGTCAGACCCGGCAACGCTTCGAGTTGCGCGCGCGTCCAGTCGACGCCGCGCGGCAGGAAGCGCTGCGCGGCCGGCAGCACGTCGTCCGCATTCGCCTTGCTGCCGAGGCGCCACAACAGCGACTCCGTTTTCAGCCGCGCGCCGCCGCAGGTTTCGCAAGGCGTGTAGCTGCGGTACTTGGACAGCAGCACACGAATATGCATCTTGTACGCCTTCGATTCGAGATACTCGAAGAAGCGTTTGACACCGTACCAGTGGCTTTGCCACTTGCCGTTCCAGTCCGGCGACCCGTTGATGACCCAGTCGCGCTCTGCGTCCGTCAGTTCGCCCCACGGCGTGCCGCGGCGGATGTCGGCTTTCGCCGCGTAGCGCATCAGATCGTCCTGGCATTCCTTCCACGCCGGCGTTTGCATGGGCTTGATCGCGCCATCGCGCAGCGTCTTGCGCGCATCGGGAATCACGAGGCCGAGGTCGACGCCGATTACGCGGCCAAACCCACGGCAGACTTCACACGCGCCGTACGCCGAATTGAAAGAGAACAGCGCGGGCTGCGGGTCCGCATAGCGCAGATCGCTTTCGGGACTATGCAACCCGGTGGAGAAGCGCCAGATTTCCGGTTCGCTTTCCTGAGCTTCCGGTCCTTCGGACGACGCCGGCAGCACGTAAATATTGACGCGCCCGCCGCCACGTTTGAGCGAGGCCTCGATCGCCTCGACCGCGCGTTGCTTGTCCACCGAACTCAGCCGGAAACGGTCGGCCACCACGTCGAGCAGCTTGCGCTTGCCGGTCGGCGAATCGACTTCGCGCTGCGCCTGAACGCGCGTATAGCCGCTCGCCGACAGCCACTGCTCGACTTCCTGCTCGGACGCGGACTCCGGCAGTTCGACCGGGAACGTGACGACGAGCCGCGGCTCGTTCTGCGCGGTGCGCTCGAGCAACTCGGCGTAGATCGTTTCGGGCGTGTCGTGCCGCACCTGGCGGGCCGTCTGGCGGTCGAACAGTTCGGCCGCGCGCGCGTACAGCAGCTTCAGGTGATCGTTGAGCTCCGTCATGGTGCCGACGGTGGAGCGCGAACTGCGCACCGGGTTGGTCTGGTCGATCGCGATGGCGGGCGGCACGCCGTCGACACGGTCGACTTGCGGCCGGTCCATGCGGTCCAGAAACTGCCGGGCGTAGGCGCTGAATGTTTCGACGTAGCGCCGCTGCCCTTCCGCGTAAAGCGTGTCGAACACGAGGCTCGACTTGCCGGAGCCGGACGGGCCGGTCACGACCGTCATTTCGCCGGTTCGTACGTCGAGGTCGACGTTCTTGAGGTTGTGCTGGCGCGCGCCGCGAATCTTGATAATGCCGTTAGATGCCAATTTTTCGACCGCCTGAATGAGTGGGCTACCTCTCACGGACGCCTCGCGACCGCGCAAGTTCAGTGCAGCGGGGCCGGCGGAGACGCACGCGGAGGCCCAGCTTGCAACGGGATACTATACTGTATATTTATACAGGTTTGGCCCGCAAGTCACAATTTCAAGTGTCTTGCCAGGAGCCGTCGGCGGCCAGGACCTGCTGTTCCGCCAGCACCAGCCTACCCGATCGGGCGTTACCGTGACCGGTCAAGACGCTATCCGAGACAACGCCCGAAACGCCGTTCCCACGGCCGGCGGTGGTTCGCGGCTCCGCGCGCCGCAGGGCCGCCGCTAACGACTGCAACGCGCGCATTCGTTGGGATCAATCACGGGAAGACGGTAATCGACTAGCGCGCCATTCCAAGCTTGCGCCCGATTGACAAATTTGCACAAGTCGCAGCCGCGACGCGGATAGTCTGAATCCCCTTTGATGACCAAAGAGGAATGCATGAGCAATTTGTACGCGTCGGAGCAGACTTACCCGAGATTACCCGGTTGCAAACGTTCAAGCCTCGCACTTGCTTTCAATGGGCATTCGCTAAGGATGACCGGTGGCAAGCGCTCCTACTTCTACTGGGCCGTGTCAGGTCACCCTTCGCCAGACGGTCGGTTCGACTATTCTTTGGACAGACAGCAGAAAAGTCAGGAAGGCCCAATCCCCGAAGGAGACTATTGGCTTCAGCCGTCGCAGATGTGGACCAATCGCTGGTACAACGTCGCACCGACCGCAGCATGGGGAGTTCACAGGATTACTATCCATGTATTTCCAACCACTATGACGTTTAAGCGTGGCGGCTTCTTCATTCACGGCGGCACGCACCCGGGCAGTGCCGGCTGTATCAACCTGCATGGTGGAATGGAGAACTTTGTGCGCGAACTCCAGGACGAAGTGAAAGCCGATCGAGACTGCTTCATCCTGCTAAAGGTCCGATACTCAAAATGATCAGAAATGGCCCAGGACGCATTTTATCCGTTGTTGTGGTGTGTGCCGTCCTGCTTGCCACAGGCGCGCTCAACGTATGCAATCTGACGGAGGCTTATGGCAGCGGCGCACCTTACTATTCCCGATCGATAAACATGGACAAGTGGACTGATCCGTTGCCCATACTTGGCGCCTTGGACGCCGCGGTGCTGTTCGCGGTCGTGCTCTGGGCATTGTGGTGGAGACGCACCGGCGCCCGGACGTAGACTGCGCCTCTGAAGCGCCGCTACACAGACGCGCTAGCGCCGGCGCGCCACCCTACGGTGCGGGCGGACTTGCTGCAATCGGCTCTTGACATCAGAGCCCGGCGCGACGTGCCCGCCTATCCGCAAACACTCTCAACGCTGATCCGTTGCGCCACCGGAACCCCCTCCAGCCCCGCGCTTTCCCCCAGCGCATACGCCACGCAGCGCCTCGCCAGCACCTCGGTCGGATCGACAAGCCGCACCACCCGCCCGCCCGCGCAGGCCAGCACGGCATCGCGCAATAGCAGCGGCAACTCGGTACAGCCCAGCACGATCACCTGCACGCCTTGCGCGACCAGATCGTTCACGGCCACGGCGAGGTCGTCGCAGCATTCGCCCGAGGTAAAGCCGGCCTTCGCGCCCTTCGGTCCGTAGACGGCGCGCATCAGTCGCGCCTGAGCCTGCTCGCCCGGCGCGATCTGCACGAAGCCACGTGCTTCGAGCGACCGTTCGTACACGCGGCTCGCGAGCGTGCCGGTGGTCGCCAGTACGCCGACTTCACGCAGACCCGGAAAGGTCTCGTGCAGATAATCCGCGGTACAGGTCAGCATATTCACGATCGGAATGCCGAGCGAAGGCTGGATCCGTTCGACGAACGCATGCGCCGTATTGCACGGAATCGCGATCAGGTCCGCGCCGCCCTCTTCGAGCGTCTTGCAGGCGGCGTAAAGCGCGAGCGTCGGATCCTCGCCGTTGCCGAGCAACGCGGCGGTGCGATCCGGAATCTGCGGATTCTGCTCGACCATGATCTTGATGTGATCCTGATCGCATGCGGCCGGAGTGTTGCGTACCAGCTTGGCCATGAAATCGACCGTCGCCGCGGGCCCCACGCCGCCCAGCACGCCTACCTTGAAGCGCCGCTCCGGCTGCGAATATTGGGCCGCGGCGACGTAGCGCGCGTAGACCAGATTGACGTCGACGAACGGCACTTCGAGTCGGCCGAGCGCGGGCGCGACCAGCGCGATCTCAACCAGCCCGGGCAGGATGATCTCCGCGCCCTGCGCAATGAGATCCGCGCACGCCGCGCGCAACAATTCGACCGGGCGGCCAAAAAGGCGGCCATTCCTGATGCCTTCGTCGCTAAAGACTGCGCTCGTCACACAGTCGAAGCCCGCTTCGTTACGTGGATGCAGCACGTCGAACTGCGCGGCGTCGAAATAACGCTCGAAAAGGCCGTTATCGCGGATGGCGTCCGAAGTCAGCACGCCGATCCGTCGCACCGACGGAAACGCTTGCCGCACATGCGCCGTCAGCGCCGTCATGATGTTGGCGACAGGCACGGCGACATTCGCCGAGAGTTCGTCGATGAAGGTATGACTCAGGAAACACGGCAACACGATCGCTTCGACACCGCGCTTTTCAAACGCGCGTAGGGTATCGAACACATGAATCTTGAACTGGGCGCTCACTTCGCTCTGCGGGGCGGGCCCCTGCCAGGACTGCTGCTCGAGAACGAGATCGAATGGACGCGCCGCGCCGTGTCGCTGCCAGGCAGCGTTCATTCTGCACAGGACATCGGCGCTGGCGAGTTGCGCCGCACCGGTCACGACGCCCAGCGAACGATAGCGATTCATGATGACTTCCCCTGTTTTTCTTGCCATCCGCTTTGATGGTAGGCGGCTTTGGCGCCACTGAGGATGACATTATGTCGGGGGAGTATGACGTGGGGTTAACCACGAAGCGCATATTTCCTCGCGTTTCCAGGCGTCGACGGCACGGATATCCCGCTAGGCCGCTTCGACGACGCCGTGCGCCGCCACGCGCTTGTGGCGCTCCAGCGTACTGATGCACACCAGCGACACCCCGGCCAGCACGCTATAGAACACGGCCAGCGGCCACCAGGCGCCCGGATATCGATGCGCGAGCAACGTTCCGATCAGGGGCGTGAGGCCGCCGGCCAGTGCGGCGCACACCTGATACGACAGCGAAATCGCCGAATACCTGACACGCACGGCGAATGCGGTCGACATGAACCCGGCCATCACCGCATACGAGCTCGACATGCACATCACCGCCAGCGCAATGCCGATCACGATCGCCACCGGCCGCCCGGTCGAAACGAGCGCGAACATGGGATACGGCGAGAGCATCGCCAACGCCGCCGCGCCCTTCAGGAATCGTCCGGTGCCGATGCGTTGGGCGAACCATCCCGAACCTAGTTGCGTGAACAACTGAATGAACGCCACGACGAACAGGCAATCGAGAATCAACGATCGATCGAGGCCGAGGGTCTGCGTCGTGTAATTGAGCATGAAGGTGTTGACGAACCACGCTCCGGCCACACCAATCACGTTCGCGCCGAGGCACAGCAAGAGCGTGCGCCACGCATCACGCACGACTTCGGCGACCGGTAGCGCGGCCACTCGCCGTTGCGCCTTCAGTGCATTGAATTCCGGTGATTCGTCAACGCCCGCCCGGACCAGCAGGCCGACCACTAGAAGCACCGCGCTCGCGAGAAACGGCAGACGCCAGCCCCAGGTGAGGAACGCATCCTTGTCCATCGAGGCCACCGCGCGAAACGCGAGCAGCGACAGAATCAGCCCCGCTGGGCTGCCGAGTTGCGCGAACGACGCAAAGAACGTGCGCCGTCCTTGCGGCGCGTGTTCGCTCGCCATCAACACCGCGCCGCCCCACTCGCCGCCGATCGCGATCCCCTGCGCGACGCGCAGCAGCACGAGCAGCACGGGCGCCCACACACCGGCGCTCGCATAGGTCGGCAGGAAGCCGATGCCGACAGTACCCACGCCCATGATCGCCAGCGTCGCCACGAGCGCTTTCTTACGGCCGATACGGTCGCCGAGGTGGCCGAACACCAGCCCGCCGAACGGTCGCGCGAAGAACCCGACCGCGAACGTGCCGAACGAAGCCAGCGTGGCGAAAAACGGATCGCTGCCGGGAAAGAACAGCTTGCCGAAGATCAGTGCGGACGCCGTGGCGTAGATATAAAAGTCGTACCACTCGATCGTGGTGCCGACAAAAGCCGCGGCTGCGGCGCGCGTGGGTTGCCGGCCTGCGGCGTGGACATCGGGCTCGCGATTCATGTCTCTGTCTCCTAGGTCTTTCTTCTGGATGGCGCGGCTTCTTCGTGCCGTCACCGCTCACTGCTGCGCTGATGCTGGGTGCCCGCCCGCTTTGAGCACGCCTGCTTCGAACAGACGCTGCTGGGTCGCGGAGTCGATACCCAATCTATCGAGCACGTCGCGCGTATCCGCACCGAGCGACGGCGGCGCACTGCGATACGTGGCCGGCGTGCGCGACAATTTGATCGGCGAAGCGGTGCCGCGATACTCGCCCATCTCGACCACCATGCCGCGATGCAAGGTATGCGGATGCCGTGCCACGACGTCGACGGTCTGCACCGGTCCGCACGGCACGCCCGCGTTGATCAGCGCGTGCGCGAGCGGTTCGCACTCGTGCGCGGCGAGCAGGCTTTCGAGCGCGGCCTTCAGCGGCTCGCGATGCGCGCAGCGGCTGCGGTTGTCGACGTAGCGCGGGTCGTCGGCGAGGTCGGGTGCGCCGAGATGCGAGCACAGTTTCGCGAACTGCCGGTCGTTGCCCACCGCGAGAAAGATCGGCGCGGTCGCGGTCCGATAGCTGTCGTACGGCGTGATGTTGGGATGCGCGTTGCCGCTGCGCTGCGGCGTGCGGCCCGAGCCGAAATAGTTCGGCAGATGCGGATGCAGCAGCGATACGCCGCAGTCGTATAACGCAATATCGATCGACTGGCCACGACCGCTCTGCGCGCGCTCGGCGAGTGCGAGCAGAATCCCGGCGAGCGCGTTCAGGCCGGTAACCATGTCGACCACCGGCAAGCCGACGCGTGTGGCCGGCCCGTCACGCTCGCCGTTCACGCTCATCAGGCCGGTCATCGCCTGAATCGCGGCGTCGTAGCCGGGCAAACCACCGAGCGGACCGTCGGGACCGAACCCGGATACGGCGCAATGAATCAGCTTCGGGAAGCGCTCACGCAAATCGCGCTCGTAGTCCATGCCCCAGCGCGCGAGCGTGCCGGGCTTGAAATTTTCGACCAGCACGTCGGCGTCTTCGAGCAGCTTCCAGAGAATCGCGCGGCCTTCGTCGCGCGAAAGATCGACCGCGATGCCCTGCTTGTTGCGGTTCACGCCCGCGAAGTACCACGCGGTGTCGCCATAAAACGGCGGCCCCCAGCCGCGGGTTTCGTCACCGTCCGGTGGTTCGAGCTTGATCACCTGCGCGCCGTGATCGGCGAGCGCCTGCGTGCAGTACGGGCCGCCGAGCACACGGCTCAGGTCGATGACTTTGATGCCCTGCAGCGCGCCTTGCTTGCCGTCGTTCACGTGTGTGGTCATTGCGCGCTCCCTGCCGGCAAGAGTTGCAGCGCCTCTTCAAGCGTCACGCTGCGGCCATTGACCAACGCATCGATCACAGCGCTTTCATCCGATGCCGAATGCAATGCCAGCGGATCCACGGGCAACAGCTTGTGCCGCACGACCAGATGAGCGAGCGCAAGACGCCGGTAATCGGGTGCGAAATGCACGCCTTCGCAAGCCATCAGCACGGCGGCGCTCGCGTGATACAACGCGGTGCCGGCCTGGCGAACCCATTCGTCGCAGCCGGAATCCGCCACCTTGGCCAGCGCATCGCACGCACGCGTGAGCGTCGAGCGCAGCAACGCGAGGCTGGCCGTCGGCAAACCCGCCGTGCCGAGCAGATCCTGCAGATAGGTGCGCAACGGTTCGAGCGCGCCGTCGCGTTTCGCCGCGCGCGCGATGTCGAGTGCGACGATGTTGCTCGTGCCTTCCCAGATCGAGCCGAGATGCGCGTCGCGCACGAGCCGCGCGTCGCTCCATTCTTCGATATAGCCGGTGCCGCCGCGCACTTCCATCGCGTCGCCGGTCACGCGGCGCGCGTCGCGGCAAGCGCGGAACTTGATGAGCGGCGTAAGGATGCGTACGCATTTAGCCGCCTGCCGGTCGCCTGCGTCGGCCTGGTGCAGCAGCTGTGCAATGCGCATGAACATTGAACGCGCCTGTTCGGCGGGCAGCATCATCTTGAGCAACTGACGCTGCATCAACGGCATATCGATCAGCTTGCGGCCGAACGCTTCGCGATGGCGGGCAATGTGCAGCGCTTCCGTCAGCGCACGGCGCATCAAACCCGCGGCACGCACACCGTTAGACAAACGCGACATGTTGATCATGTCGGCCATCTGATGAAAACCCCGCCCCACTTCGCCAATCAGATAGGCCACCGCGCCGTCCAGCACGATTTCGCCGCTCGCCATCGAACGACTGCCGAGCTTGTCCTTCAGACGCACGATCCGATAGCTATTGCGCGATCCATCCGGCAGTGTCTTCGGCAAGAGGAACAGACCGAGTCCGTTGATGCCGGGCGGCGCCGTGTCCGGACGCGCGAGCACCATCGCGAGATCGGCGTCGGCGTTCGAGCAGAACCATTTGTCGCCGTAGAGGCGCCACGTTTCTTCGCCGTTCGCATCGGTTCCGAGCGATGCGCGCGTGGCAATACGCGCGACGTCCGAGCCCGCCGCCTGTTCGGTCATGAACATCGCGCCCTGAAACAGCGTGTCGAAATCGCGCGAGGCGAGCATCGGCAGAAAGCGCGCGACCAGCTCTGGCGCGCCGAACTTGCGCAGCGTGCGCGTGAGCGAATCGGTCATGCTCACGGGGCAGCACAGGCCGAATTCCGCCTGCACGAACAGGAAGGTCAGCGCGTACTTGACGAGCGGCGGCGGTGAGGCTTTGCCCTCGTTCGTCTCATGACTCGTCGCGGCGAGTCCCAACTCCGCATATGCCACGCGTTCCAGCGCGACGTAATCGGGATGCTTGTCGATGCTTTGCAGTGCTTCGCCGCGCCGCGTGCGATGGTTCAATTGCGGCGGATGCTTGTCGGCGGACAGCGCCCAGGCGTCGAGTTCTTCGGAGGCACGCTGGCCCAGCGAAACGAACTGATTTTCGAGTTCGTGAAACAGCGTGTCGCCGAGATGCAGCTTGAGCAGACGCTCGAAGTCGGGATCGCTGGTGAAGAAGTTGATGCCCCGGCTGTCGGGAATGTTGGACGAGCCGTGTGCCGGCTGCGCGTCGTCTTCGCTCATGCTTGTCTCCATGCACGATAGTGCTAGTGAAAGGAGCATATGAGCGCCGACGATAATCGTCTAATACAACTTATGTCCGGTACGATAGACACAGCTTATCGATAAGAAACCGGGAGACAGCCATGGACCTGAAACAGTTGCGCTATTTCGTGGCGGTCGCCGAGGAGTTGCATTTCGGCCGCGCAGCCAAGCGGCTCTTCATTTCGCAGCCCGCCCTCAGCTTCGACATTCGCAAGTTCGAGGAGCAACTCGGCGTGCAGTTGCTCGCGCGGACCAACAAAACCGTGTCGCTGACCAACGCCGGGCAAGTGCTGCTCGGCGAAGCGCGCCGCCTGTTATTGCAGGCGAGCGAAGCGCAACGCATGACCGTTCGCTCGGCGCATGGCCTCGCCGGCCGCTTGCGCATCGGCTTCGTGAATTCGATGCTGTACCGCGGCATGCCGCAAGCAGTGAAACGCTTCGAGGCCGATTACCCCAGCGTCGAAATCGTCCTGAAGGAGATGAACACCAGCGAGCAGGTGCACGCAATCCAGCGGATGCAGATCGACATGGGTTGCGCGCACTGGGGCAATTTCCCGTCCGATGTCACTTCCACGCCGATCTTCTCCGAGCCGTTCCTGTGCTGTCTGCCCGCCGCTCATCCGCTCGCGCGCAAACGCAAGGTCGATCTGCGCGCGCTGGCGCAGGAACCGTTCATTCTGTTTCCACGTACCGTGTCGCCGCACTATCACGACCTGATCATCGCGCAGTGCGTGGGAGCAGGATTCAGTCCGCTGATTCGCCATGAGGCGCGCTTGTGGCAGACCGTCGTGACGATGGTCGGCTTCGGCATGGGCGTTGCGCTGGTGCCGTACACGTTGCGCCAGGTGCAGGATCCTCGCGTGTGTTTTTTGCCGCTAACGGGCGAGACGCTGTCATCGCAAGTGCTCCTTTTGCGCAGAAGCGGCGACGCGGAGCCTGTCGCCGAGCGCTTTGTCGAGTATCTCAGCGATGCCGGCGGCGCGCCGGGAGCCACGCGTCACTCGTCCGCTTCGCGGCGTCCTTCGTAGGCCGTTAGCAGCTTGTGGGCGACCATATCCACCGCCGGTTTGACGAGCCCGTTCTTGTCGGTCCAGACCTTGGGCGTCAAGGTGCCGCTCAGCGCGACGCTGTCCGCATCGCTCAACGCGAGCAGCGCGGTTTGCACGTCGTCGTCGAAGGCAATCACGTTGACGAAAATCGTGTCGCCGTCGTTGGTGGTCGCGCGCACCTTGCAGGTCACGAAACGCCTGCCGTTCTGCCCCGTGCGGATCTGCGCCTCGCCGTACAATCGCCCGCCCACCAGTCCATCGATCATTGCCCTGCTCCTTTTGTGCCGTACCGTACCGTGCAAAAGCAGAATCGCCCCGCACGGCGCGTATGATCCCACGAGAAGCCGCGCCGCCCGCATAAAAAGCCGCGCGATTGCGTGCGGCTCGGCGTATGGGCTGACGCCAGACGTTCAAGCCGCCGCGCGGCGCGGGCTGAAGATGTCGCTCAACCACTGCGCAAACACCCTCACTCGCGACGACAACTGACGGTTCTGCGGATACAGCACGGACACCGGCATCGGCGGCGGCGGAAAGTCCGCAAGAATGATTTTCAACTGGCCCGCTTCCAGCTCCGCCGCGACCCGGTATTGCGGCACCTGCACGATACCGAGCCCGGCAAGCGCCGAGCCGGTATAGAGTTCGGTGCCGGTCACCGACACCGCCGACGGCAGCACCGTCGCCACGATTCGCCCCGCCACGTTGAATTCGAGCGGTACGGCCTTGCCCGTTGCACTCGACACATAATTGACCGCCCGATGCGCGGACAGCGCCGCCGGATCGGCCGGCTCGCCATAGGCTGCGAGATACGCCGGACTCGCGACAGTGACTTGCGCTAGTTGCGCGACGCGGCGGCCCACCAACGTCGAATCCTGCAGATTGCCTGCTCGCAGCACGCAATCCACGCCCTCACGAACCAGGTCGACGAACCGGTCATCTTCGCCGATGGTCAATTCGATCTCGGGAAAGCGCGCGAGAAACGCCGGCAGCGCGGGCACCACGAAGTGCCGCGCCAGCGTGCCCTGCAAATTCGCCCGCAGCAGTCCCTTGGGCGCGAGGTTCGAAAACGAGCCCTCCGCCTCTTCCATGTCGGCAATCAGCCGCACACAGCGGCGGTAGTGCGCCTCGCCGTCGTGCGTGAGGCGCACCGTACGCGTGGTGCGTTCGAGCAGCCGCGCGCCGAGCCTCTGTTCCATGCGCTTCATCAGGTTGGTCACGGTGGCGCGCGGAATCTGCAGATCGTCCGCGGCGCGCGTGAAGCTCTGCCGCTCGGCGATCCGCACGAAAACGCGCATTTCCTCAAAACGATCCATGTTCGGTGCCTGGCGGGCGGGCTGCGCGCCCATTGTTAAAGCAAATGGAATGATGATGGCCAGTCTAACCGGATTATCTATGGGCGAAAAGCGTCCATGATTCAGCTCATCTACTCACCGGACCAAGGGAACGCCTCATGAACAAGCCTGCCCATACTCAAGTCGCCATCGTGACCGGCGCATCGCGCGGCATCGGCGCGGCGGTCGCGCAACGTCTGGCCAAAGAAGGCTTCGCCGTCGCGGTCAATTACGCGTCCAGCTCGGCCGAAGCCGACGCACTCGTGGCGGAACTCGCGGCGGCCGGCGCGCAAGCCGTCGCGGTGAAGGCCGACGTATCGAACGCCGACGACGTGTGCCGCCTGTTCGAGATCACCGAACAGCAACTAGGCAAGGTGGACGTGCTGGTCAACAACGCCGGCGTGCTCAAGACCATGCCGCTCGCCGACACCAGCGACGCGCTCTACGACCAGACCTTCGACATCAACGTGCGCGGCACTTTCAACACCTTGCGGGAAGCCGCCGCCCGCATGAACGATGGCGGACGCATCGTCAATTTTTCGAGCACAGCACTCGCGTTGAACATGCCTGGCTACGCGATCTACAACGCGACCAAAGCGGCGGTCGAAGCCTTCACGCACGTATTCGCCAAGGAACTGCGCGGCCGCAACATCACCGTCAACGCGGTGGCGCCGGGGCCGATCGCGACGTCGCTGTTCCTCGACGGCAAGACTGAAGAGCAGATCCAGACATTCGCGAAGATGCCGCCGCTGCAACGTCTCGGTCAGCCGGACGATATTGCGTCGGTCGTGGCGTTCCTCGCCGGTCCGGATGCGGGCTGGGTGAACGGTCAGATTTTACGAGCGAATGGCGGCATTGCCTGAAGCGTCCGGCCACTGTCACTACCGCGAACTTTTCACCGCTCCGGCCGAACTCGCGAGGCGATGTCGAACCGGAGCACCCGCCATGCAGGCCATTTCCGAATGAGCGCGCTGACTTACACCGCCTTCGGATTACGTTCCGCGAATCCTTCCTGATGCCAGTACGGATAAGCAGGACGCACGGCGCTCGCCGCGTCGAGCCTGGCCGCCTGCTCAGGCGTGAGATTCCAGCCCACCGCGCCCAGGTTCTGCCGCAATTGCTCCTCGTTGCGCGCACCGATCAGCACCGTCGACACGGTCGGCCGTTGCAGCAGCCAGTTCAACGCAATCTGCGGCACGGTCTTGCCGGTTTCGCCGGCTATCTCGTCGATCGCGTCGAGCACGCGGAACAGGTACTCGTCCGGCACCGGCGGCCCCATGTCGGCGGTTTTATGCAAGCGGCTCGAATCGGGCAACGGCTGGCCGCGCTTGATCTTGCCAGTGAGACGCCCCCAGCCTAGCGGACTCCACACCACCGCGCCCACACCTTGATCGACGCCGAGCGGCATCAGTTCCCATTCATAATCACGGCCCACCAGCGAGTAGTAGGTCTGATTCGCGACGTAGCGCGGATAACCGTAGCGGTCCGCTACGTCCTGCGACTTCATCAGATGCCAGCCGGAGAAATTCGACACGCCGGTATAACGGATCTTGCCGGCACGCACCAGATCGTCGAGCGTCGAGAGCACTTCGGCGACCGGCGTTCTGGCGTCGAAGCCGTGCAACTGGAACAGGTCGATGTAATCGGTTTGCAAGCGCTTGAGCGCGGCGTCCACCGCCTGGATCAGATGGAAGCGCGAAGAGCCGACGCTGTTCGGCCCATCGTCGAAACGGAAGGTCGCCTTGGTCGAGATGATCGCTTTGTCGCGCTTGCCCTTGAGCGCTTCACCGAGCACCGATTCGGACGCGCCGCTCGAATAGATGTCCGCGGTGTCGAACATGGTGACGCCCGCATCGAAGCAGATGTCGAGCAGCCGACGCGCCTCGGCGACGTCGGTCGCGCCCCACGCCTGAAAGAATTCGCCCTTGCCGCCGAATGTGCCCGTGCCGAAACTCAGCACCGGCACCTTGAAACCGGATGCACCCAGATGTCTGTATTCCATTTGATGAATCTCCGTGGCTTGACCGTCGATAAACGGACGATCAGTCTACGCGCGTCCGCGCAAACGCGCCGGGAGCAAGATCGGTGTCGCTATCGCGAGTGAGCGGTGCCCATAGCCGGTGCGCTCGACGCGGCCAGCGCGTCGCGCGCGGCCTGCATCACGCTGTCCCAATCGCCCAATGCGGGTTGCCTGAAAAGCCTCGCACCCGGATACCACGGCGTATCGGCGCGCTCCAGCATCCAGCGCCAGCAGGTGTCGAAGCGGTTCAGAATCCAGAGCGGCTTGCCGAGCGCGCCGGCCAGATGAGCCGTGGACGTGTCCACGGAAATCACCAGATCGAGGTTTGCGACCAATGCCGCCGTGTCGGCGAAATCGCCCAGCTCATCCGTGTAATCGACGATGCGGCCACTCAACCCGGCGTTATCGAGTTGCTGTGCCGCCGGCCCTTTTTGCAGGCTGAAGAACCGCACGTCCGGCACATCGAGAATCGGCGCAAATCGCTCGAGCGCGATCGAGCGGCGCGCGTCGTTCTTGCGAAGCTCCGCGACATGCGGCCGGTTTCCACCTGCCCACACGAGTCCGACTTTCAGGCGGCCGTCGTCTGCCACGTGAATTCGATCGCGCCATTGGCGAGCCGCTTCGGCATCCGCGAAGAGATAAGGCGTGGCAGACGGAATGCTGTCGATATCGGTTTTGAACGCGAGCGGCAAGCTCAGCAGCGGACAGTGGCAATCGAATGCCGGCAGCGTTTGGCCGGCTTCGATCAACTGGTCCACGCCGTCGAGCGTGCACATGATGCGCATCAATTCCGGCGGCACTTCGAGCACGACCTTCGCGCCGAGCTTCGACACCAGCGCGGCATAACGGCAAAACTGCAGCGTATCGCCGAGGCCCTGCTCCGCGTGCAACAGAATCGTCTTGCCGTCGATCGAAAAGTCCCCGCGCCAAAGGGGCTGCGCAAAAGTGCGCCGGCTTGCCTTGATCCGGCTGCGCTCCCAACGCCACTCATATTTCTGCCAACCGGATTCGAATTGCCCCATTTGCAGCAGACATAACGACGCGTTCCAATGCGTCTCGGCAGCCACGGGATTCGCGGCCAGTGCGCGTTCGTAACTCGATAGCGCCTGCGCGTGCTGGTTGAGATCGATTTGTGTGAGACCCAGATTGTTCCAGGCATCGGCGAACGCGGGGGCCAATTCGAGCGCGCGACGGTAGCTTCGTTCGGCTTCCTCCGGCTGGTTCAGGTCGCTGAACGCATTGCCGCGATTGCTCCACGCATCGGGATAATTCGGCTGCAATGCGAGCGCGTGATCGCAGCTCGCGAGCGCATCCGCGGGACGGCCCAGATCGCGCAGCACGCAGGCGCGGTTGTTCCAGGCCTGCGCGAAATCCGGCATCAGCGCGATCGCCCGATCAAAACTGCCGAGCGCGTCAAGCGGCCAGTTCAGGCCGGCTTGCGCGGTGCCGCGATTGTTCAGTGCGTCAGGGAATTTTGGCTGCAAGGCCAGTGCGCGATCGGCACTCAGCAGTGCTTCGTCGAAACGCTGCAAGGCGTTTAACGCATAGGCGAGGTTCGAATGAATCGGCGCCTGCTTTGCGTTGACAGCAAGCGCTTTCCTGAGCAGTTCGACGCCCTCTTGCAGACGGCCCGCTTGCAGCGCCAGCGCACCCAGCAATTGCAGCGCGTCGAAATGACGGGGTTTGAGTTCGAGAATCTCGCGATAGAGTTCTTCGGCCTCGGCGAATGCGCCGTTCTGCTGGAGCCCGACGGCTTGCCGAAGCATATGGTCCAACTGTTGTGGCAGATTGGCAGGCTTGCCCATGCGGAGAGCTTTGATCGAATGCGCGTGAAAATCGGGGAAGCTTTCGGAGCGCGCGTCGCGCGAGGTCACACGCGCAGCGAACTCCGAAAGAGCGAAGCCGATTATCGCCGAAAACAGCGCATTCGAACTGTCAAGCGTCGCGTCACGTCACGCCGCGACGTGACGCGTAGCAAAACGTTTGCCGCTTACTGCGCGGTAGTCGACAGATGTTTGCGCTTGGCGAGATCCTGTGCCATTGCGTAGTGCTCCTGGATAGTCGGCAGCGCCTTCTTTGCCGCGTCCTTCAACTGTTCGTCGCGGCCCGAAGCGATTTCCGCCTGAAATGCGGACAGTGCTTTCTGTTCGCCGGCGAGCGCGACCTGTTCGATATAGGCCTTGTCGAACTCGGCGCCACGCAGGTTATTGATGCTCGCGAGCACGGCCGCGTCAGGATCGTTCTTCGGCACATCGACCCCGCGCGGGCTGGCTGCGCGCAGCGCGTCGGAGATTTTCGCGTTGTCGGTGGAGACACGTTCGGCGAACGCCTTGACGTCGCGGTCGGTCGAGCGCGAGGTGGCGATGCGTGCGGCGTCGCGCTGCGTTGCGACGGCCTTGGTGCCGTCCGCGATGAACGTCTGATCGGCGGCATGCAGACGGCCGGCAGCCGCTGCGGGTGCTGCCGGCGCGCTTTGCGCATTGGCCGCAGTGGCGACGACGAGCAGACCGGCCATGCAGGCGCTGCTGAGGGTGGCGAGAGGCAAGCGGATCATACGTTCTCCTTGAGGTGGAAGCGAAACAACGGCAATGCGTGTGCGCATCGGGGGGCATGCCGGCTGCACAATGACCTTTCAGCCAGCTTTCCAGTCACTGACGGCGCCACGCTTTTATCGCTGTGCATTCTAGGAGCCATGCTGTGGACCATGTGATACGACGCTGTCGCTTCTGTAACCGCAGGTAACCTTCATATGAATGTCCTGGCGGTCGTGTATCGCGACCAGCGGGGTCGCGCCCCTTCGTGTTCACGTGGTGGCTCGGCTATAGACTGCGTGTTAACCAGAGAATGCGAGGAAAACAGCGTGCAAACGCTGAATTTTCCGCGCGCCGCGCCGATAACAGAAAGGTAGGGCGCGCGCCAGGGATCGAACGTAACGGTTGTATGGCGCATCACACGCACCGCAACCCTGGAGAGATGCAATGGCAGTAGAACACCGAGCAAGCGACGAACGCAGCAACCTGACGAGTTCCAACAAATTCGAGCTGCTGCTATACCGGCTGGGCTCCGTGCCCGGCAGCGACGCGCACGAGCTCTATGGCATCAACGTCTTCAAGGTGCGCGAAATCTCGACGATGCCGGCGGTCACGCCGATCGCCGGTTCGTCGCCGTTCGTGATGGGCGCGGTGGACATTCGCGGGCAGATCATCCCCGTTATCGACTTGCCGCGGCTGATGGGCTGCGAGCCGACGCGCGGTCTGAACATCTTGCTGGTGACGGAATTCGCGCGCTCCACGCAGGCGTTCGCGGTCGAGGAAGTCGACGATATCGTGCGGCTGGAGTGGAACCAGGTGTTGTCCGCCGAGGGCGCGGCCGGCGGCAATCTTGTCACGAGTATTGCGCGAATCGACGGCAATACGGGTGACTCGCGGCTCGCTCAGGTAATCGATGTGGAGCAGGTATTGCGTGACGTGTTTCCGTCACAGCATCCGAGTGTCGATCCCGCTTCGGTGGGAGAGGCGTTGGGTATCCGGCGTGGGGCGAAGATTCTTGCTGCTGATGATTCCGGGTTTGCTCGCAAGCTCATCGAGCAGGCTTTGAGCGCGATTGGGGCTGACTTTGTCATGACCAAGACCGGGGAAGAAGCGTGGAATACCTTGCAGCAGGTTGCTCGGGAGTCCGCGTCCAATGGAACGCGGGTGAAGGATAGTATTGCGCTGGTTTTGACCGATCTCGAGATGCCTGAGATGGACGGGTTCATGCTGACCCGGCAGATCAAGGCGGATGAACGGACTCGGGATATTCCGGTCATTATTCATTCTTCGCTTACCGGGGCGGCTAACGAGGCGCATGTGAAAAATGCCGGGGCTAATGGGTATGTGGCCAAGTTTGCCGCTGCTGAATTGGCTAATGCGATTCGGAATGCGCTGGGGGTGGTGCCTTCGGTTGCTTAGGCTCAGTAACGCCGCATGGGCTTCCGCAAGCTTCGGCCCCGCACGCGGGTTCGAATTCAACCTCGATCTGATTGCGCTCACCCAAGGGCACCGTCGAAGTAGTACGCCAGATTTTGGTATCGATATTGATGCGCTGCGGGGAGACGCCCAGGTTCTGAAGGTATTCGCTCACGGACTCAGCTCTATGTGTCGCGATCGCCGACGCGTCGTGTTCCCGCTCGTCCGCGAACCCGTAGATCACCACGGGACCATCGCCTGCGGCACTATCCCGAACGGTTATCAGCAGGTCCGCCAGTTTTACTCGATCAACATTGGAAAGAGCGGTTATGGATCGATCCATTTTCCCGCCGTACTGCAAAGCAAAACTACAGGCGTTAGCGTGGCCTGGGAAAGAAACGCCAATAATGCTAGTCAGTGCAAAGGACATACCAAGCAATATTGTCCGCGTTCTTGAGAGCCATTCCGGGTTCATCTTTTGCGAGGCGCCTGCCAAGGAATTGTCCATAGGTGTTTTTGTAGTCAAGCGATCCGAATGTGTCGATGAAATGCGTACATTCGTGGACGAGTGTAAGTTGTTTCGACGCGAGCGTACCGGCGCTCCGATCCGGTAACACACAGAAACCGGGATCGATTGCGATTGTATGGGTTGCTGTATCAGGGGCACAAACGTGCGCGACTTCGCCTGCAAGGTTTTTCGTGTTTGGCTTACAGCCGAGCGCTCTGTCCCTCTCGGGAGACGGACGAATGAAATTCTTCGCGCTCAGGATTTTCATTACAGACACAAGCGCCACCAGCCCATTCATCAATGCGGTTCTCGTTGTCTCGTCGGAAGTGCCAAACCATGTTCCCACGCGCTCTCGCGCCGCCGGCTGCCACGTTGATAATTCCTGTAGCCGCTGCGCAATCACCTTTACCGCCTCGTCACGCAGCGTCAGCACCTTCACGCGAAACTGCGCATCCGTCATATTCTCGCAGATCGGTGGCCCACCCATATCAACCAGCACATTGACATTCGAATTCGGGTTCGTGTTCGTTACTGCCGAATCATGAAGAGTCACGTATTCGTAATCTGACATTCTCATTTGTCTCCTATGAAGTAGCGACTTCGAGGTAAAGCCGTTTGATTTCATCGGTGGGGATGCGCTGCGTCCGCCCGTTAGCGTCAGTAGCACCGCTCAAAATGATCGTTGAATCGACACGCACGCGATATCGAACGCCAGCGAGCGGACAGCCATTGGAATCGGTGAGCGTATATTGTTCGTCGTAGCGATACGGTGGGCTATCGACCTCCGTTCCACCCGCACCCGAAAGGGCCA